>NZ_JBWSOR010000023.1:0-63163 GCF_056629435.1 Nocardia sp. TBRC8007
TAATTCTGAAATCTGCGTCGGTTTTCTTCGCGGCCGAGCTGGACCGGCCCCAGCGCTGATCGTCAGATACATCAGCGACCACCAGGGCCACCGCGTCGACAGTGGCCTGCGATGGGGTGTCGAGTCGATCTGGGCCGCGCTCACCGAGCTCGGCGTCAAGATCGCCCCATCGATGTATTACGAACACCGCCGGCGGGTTTCAAGCAAGCGGGACCGCCGCGACGAGGAACTGAAGGTGGATATCACGCGGGTCCACCGCGAGAACTACGGCGTCTACGGTGTCCGGAAAGTATGGTTGCAACTCAATCGCGAGGGCATCGAGGTGGCCCGCTGCACCGTGGAGCGACTGATACGGCAGCTCGGGTTGCGGGGCGCGGTCCGTGGTCGGATCAAACGCACCACGATCGCCGATCCGGCCGCCGCACGGCCGGAGGATCTGGTGCAGCGCAGGTTCGCGCCGATGGCGCCGAACCAGCTGTGGGTGGCCGATATGACCTATGTGCCAACCTGGTCCGGCTGGGTCTACGTAGCGTTCGTGATCGACACTTACGCACGCAGGATCATCGGCTGGCGTACTGGCACCACGATGACGACCGAGCTGGTGCTCGATGCGATCGAGCACGCCATCTGGACCCGCGAAAGAGCAGGATGGGATGTGAAAGATGTTGTGCACCATACTGATGGGGCAGTCAATACACCTCGTTCTTCTGCTCGAGCAGACGGTTCCGGCGGCGCAATTCCCGCAGTTCATCCGACTCGACACTGGTCGTTCCGGGCTTGACGCCTTCGTCAATATCGGCTTGACGCATCCACTTGGTCAACGTCATCGGGTGAATCCCGAAATCAGCGGCGACCTGTTCCAAAGTCACGCCTTCTTCGCGGTTGCGGGCGACCCGGACCACATCGTCACGGAACTCCTGCGGGTAGGGCTTGGGCACGATGACAGCCTTCCAGGATTGCCTGTCGGCAAGCCAGATCGGTGTCACCTATCCGTGCAGCAGCCCCGGATCCAACCTTATGTGATACGAATCATAGAGGTCATTCAGTGACCTATTGCCGTCCTAGCTTTCTGGATGTATCGATTTCCTAGGAAAGGACACCGAGTTGGCAGCCACTTCAGCATTCCCGAGGGAATACACCCGAATCGTGCTCGCAGAACACCTTGTCCAAGAAGTAGAGGACAGCCAGTTCAGAGCCCGCACCGTCGAAACCAGGGAATTAGGGAAAGGCGAGGTGTTTGTCCGCATTGATTTCGTCCAGGTCGTTACGGCATTCACCGATCTCATGCGTGCCGACGCGGAGATCCCGATGCCGCCGTATCAGTTGAACGACACCGTCGGCGGTGCTGTTGTAGGGACCGTGCTTGAGTCGCGATCCGTGGACTTCGAAGTGGGGGACCTGGTCTTTGCGTTCAGCGGCTGGAGCGAGTATCAGATCGCCGATGCCGGGAAACTGACCAAGCTCGACCGGAATGTCGTCCCAAGTCCTGCCTATTACCTGAATCAGGGTGTCACCGCTTATTACGGCATGGTTGATATCGCCGGAGTCGGGTCAGGGGATGTCGTCTACGTATCCGGCGCGGCCGGTGGCGTGGGATCCCTTGCCGGTCAGATCGCGAAGATCCGTGGAGCCGCCAGGGTGATCGGCAGCGCTGGCACAGACGAGAAGGTTCGCTATCTGGTAGAAGAGCTGCATTTTGACGCAGCCTTCAACTACAAGTCCGGAGATCTGGTTGAGAACATCACCTCGCTGGCTCCCGACGGCATCGATGTCTTCTTCGACAATGTCGGCGGCGATCAGTTCGAGGCGGCGATTCGTGTGGCGAAGACACACGCTCGCTTCGCCCTATGCGGTGCGCTGTCGAGCCAAGTAGCCAAGGATCCGGGTAGCTGGCCGCAGCTGAATCTGATGACTGCAATCACCAAGCATCTCAAGATTCTTCCGTTCGCCACTTACCACACGCCGAAGCAGATTCAGGACTGGGCAACACATTTCGGGCTGTGGCTTTCGGAAGGAAAGCTGGTCTTCCCGCATACTTCCTTGAAGGGTCCTATCACCGACGCGCCAGTGATGTTGAAGGATCTCATCAACGGTAAGTACTGCGGCAACGTCACGCTTGAGTTGGAGCACGCACCGCTGCCCGGAAGATGAAAGCATTGTTCGAGTAGTCCTCTAGCTTGTCTGTGTAACCCTTCTCATGCATTCGTCCTGGACGAAACGAGCTTGCAGGGAAACAAATGAGAAGATCCATCATGGCTATAGCCATTGCGGTTGTCACAGCAGCGGCTCTGCTCAGCGCTGGAGCCACCAGCCAGGCGCAGGCATGCCAGGGAGCCGATGCTCGCGGAGGCTGGAATGTCACTGTGTCCTACGAGAAAGTCACACACACCGCCAGAATCGACTACGAACATTCCGGCGGGGCGGTCCTGTCCGACGGGCCGCCACCCGGTGGCAGAGGTTTCGGGCACTGGGAAAAAACCTCGAAGTGCGGTTTCTATGCACGAATACAAGAAGTGCTGATCTCCGACGGAGAATATCTCGGACGGATTGATATCGACTATGACGCTGTTCTCGCCGGTCGGGACAGCTATACATCCACAGGGATTTCCACGGTCTACGACGTAAAGGACAACCCAATCAAGTCCGTGACATCGTTGCAGAGCGCCACCCGAATACACTAGAAGAACTGGGAGGAAATATTGTGCACCAAGCAGCGGAGGTGTGGAAAGAAGAACCCGTAATTCGGGATCAGTCCAAATGGTTCGGGTTGGCAATCATTCTCGCGGCAGCATTCATGGATCTGGCTGATGTCACGATCGTGAATATCGGGTTGCCGTCCATCTCGGCTGATCTCGACCCCTCGCCCGCAGGGCTGCAATGGATTACGGGAGGTTACTCCGTGACCTTTGCGGCCACCATGATCATCGCTGGTAGGCTGGGTGATATCTCCGGACGGAAACGTGTCTTCATGGTGGGTATCGCGATTTTCACCCTCTCCTCATTTCTCGCCGGGATCGCACTGGATGCGGGCATGCTCATCGGGGCCAGGATTGTTCAGGGTATCGGTGCCGGGTTGATGGTTCCCCAAGTCCTCTCCATCATAAACGTTACATTCGAAAAAAATGAAAGAGCAAAAGCATTCGGAATGTATGGCGCCACCATAGGCCTCGCCACTGTCTTGGGTCAGCTGATCGGCGCCTCCCTGATCGAGCTCGACCTAGCGGGAACCGACTGGCGGGCCATCTTCCTGGTGAATGTTCCTGTCGGCGTACTCGCAATCGTTCTCGGAATACGGTTTCTAAAGGAGTCCTCAGATCGGAAATCCGAGGGGATCGATATACTGGGTGCAATCGGGTTCGCGGCAACGTTGTTCCTGATGTTGATCCCGGTCACAGTCGGACGCGAAGAGGGATGGCCGGTGTGGTGTTGGTTGATGATGGCGCTGGCCGTCGTTGTCGGTGCCGCAGTTGTCTATCATCAGATCGTGGTTGAACGTTCCGGAAAGAATCCACTGGTACCGCTGCGAATATTCGAAAAACGGTCGACAATGGGTGGATTCGTGGTTCAGGTGTTCTTCGCCACGGCTTCGGGCATGTTCTTTCTCACCTGGATCATGTACATGCAGATGGGGCTCGGTTGGTCGCCGATGCGGGCCGCGACGACAGGCCTCGCCTTCGCGATTGCTGCAGCTATCTCTTCCGGGATTGCGATCCAAATACTGGCGCCGAGAATCGGACGGGGAACCCTCTTCATCGGTGCAGGCCTCATGCTCGCGGGCGCAATCTTGTTTCTGGTTCTCACCGAGAAAACCGACATGACGCCGATGATCATGGTTGCCCCGCTGGCAGTGATGGGACTGGGTATGGGCGCTATCGTCTCGCCGCTCGCCGACCTTGTTTTGACCGAGGTGGATTCAGCGGAGACCGGATCAGTTTCGGGCGTCTTCAATACTCTGAACCAGGTCGGTTTGGCAGTCGGCATCGCCTTGACGTCCTTCGGATTCTTCGCCGTACTGGACAACCACGTAGAGGCTGACCCGGTCAGTTCCTATACGGCAGCCTTCCAGACGAGCCTGCTATGGATCATCGTTTTGCTGATCGTAGTCATGTCGACCGTCTTGATCATCCCGTCCCGGCTGCGGTTGACCACCGCCCTGAGAGCCGGTGACTTCGAAACGAGCGAGAGAATGAGAGCATGAGCACAGACCCGGCGGTCGATCTCTTCACCATAGACATTCCGGAGTCCGCGTTGGCTGATCTAAGAGCTCGATTGCGAGGGACACGCTTCACTTACGCTCCCGGATATCTCGGGAGTGACGCCGGAGTCGAAGCTACCCGAGTCGAGGATCTGGTACACAAATGGGCCATCTTTGATTGGCGTGGTGTTGAAGCAAGGCTGAACAACCTCGCGCAGTTCGTCACCGCCATCGATGGCCAGAGATTCCACTTCGTCCATGAGAAGTCGGATTCCGAAAGCGCCATCCCGATACTCCTGCTGCACGGATGGCCGACTTCGTTCATCGACTTCGAGCCGATCATCGACGGCTTGACGGGATCGGATGGGCCGCGCTTCGACGTAGTGGTTCCGTCACTACCGGGGTTTGCTTTCTCCGGGCCTCCCGTAGAAAGCGGCTGGGGCCGATACCGGACCGCGCGAGCGTTGGTCGAACTGATGGGTAGATTGGGATACGACAGATTCGCTGTTCACGGCGGCGATCTCGGATCGTATATCGCAGTGGAGTTGGCCAGGCGATTTCCCTCGAATATCATCGGCATACATGTGAATCAGCTCTATTCGATGCCGAGCGGCGAGCCTGCCGAGCTGGACGGCCTGAGGGCGGAGGACAAGGAGGCTGTCGTCAGGATGAAGCGTTTCATCGAGACCAAGATGGCCTACATCAAGCTGCACTCGACTCGGCCACTGGATATTGCACACGCGCTGGCGGATTCACCGGCCGGGCAATTGGCGTGGGCTGACCAGCTGTACGGTCCCAGCTTGCCCGACGAGTTCATCCTTACCACCGCATCACTGTATTGGTTCACTGAAACTATGAGTTCGGCGATCCGATTCTATTGGGAGGACGGTGATATAGGGGAACGTAATCCACCAGTCGACCCTCCCACCGAGGTTCCGGTAGGTGTGGCGTCGTTTCCGTGGGATTTTTCCGGAATCCGTAGACTGGCAGAACGCGATCATACCAAGATTGTGCGTTGGATGGAGATGGATTTCGGTGGTCACTATCCAGCCCAGCAAGCACCGGAACGGCTGCTCGCCGAGATCGAGGCGTTCTTCGGGAAAGACGTAAGCTGAGGAGTGGGCTCTGCCCTATCGGCCACAGAGGCTTTCAATGCTGGGCTTCGCCTCCGACCCCGTTTTCAGGCCGAGCTGCCAGCCTGCCGTTGCTGCCAGCCTGCCGTTGGCACCGAATGGTTATCCAAACGCTGGCTCTGTCCCGCTTTCGGTGGTGACTCGGGGGGCGGCACGATGTGCTGGTGGGTGATGTGAATATGTCTGTGGGCGTGGCATTTTTGGGATTGTCGCCGTTGTTGGTGGAGGAGGTCAGTGACGAGGGTTCTTGGATCAGTGTGCGGGTCCGGACCCCGGATCGCTCGGCAGCGTGCTCGGGCTGTGGTGCGGTGTCGGACAAGGTGCACAGCTATCACCAGCGCACTGTCGCTGGTCTGCCACTGGATGGGCGTGCGGTACGGGTGCGGCGGCTGGTGTGCCCGACTGTGTTCTGTCGCAATACTTTTCGTGAGCAGGGACCGGGAGTGCTGGAGCGCTACCAGCGACGCACCATGTGTCTGATCGGGCAGGTTCGGTCGGTAGTGCGGGAGCTGGCCGGACGGACCGGAGCCCGGCTACTGGCGCGGCTGGGGATCGGGCTGTCATGTTATACCGCAATATGGGTGCTGCAGGGGATCTTGTTCGTGTTGATCACCGGGATCGGGTGGGAAGACCTGCCGCAGGAACTGAGGTTCGGGTCCGGGATGACCTGCTGGCGCAGATTGCGGGACTGGCAAGCCGCCGGGACCTTCGAGCAGATCCATCAAGCCGTGCTCGCTCGTGCCCATACCGCCCGGTTGATCGATGTCGACCGGGTTCAGCCTCTACGCGGGCGGGCGGGCCGGCCTCGTCGCCGACTCACCAACCTGATCGCAGACAAGGGATACCACTACCCCAGCGTGTATTCCTAGCTGAGACAACGCCATATCACCAGCTACATCGCTCGCCGTGGCACCCGCGACACGGTGACCGCCGGTCGCTGGATCGTCGAGCAGACCTTCGCCCTGCTACACCAATACCGGCGGCTGGCCATCCGATGGGAACGCCGCACCGACATCCACCACGGATTCCTCAACCTCGCCGCCGCTCTCATCTGCTGGCGACGACTCAGCAACCGAACCCGATAGGAGCTCTGAGCCCACCCACTTCCTCGCTTTCCTCACCCTCGCCGCGACGTTGACCTACTACGCGAAACTCGCGAAAACAACCACATGAGGCATAGTTGGATAAATGACATTAAGACTAACCAGCAATGCGACAGCGTACTGAAAAATATGTAAAAAATACACAACTACCGAAAGGTGTGGCGCTAGAGATTGTTTTTCGCTGTAGAATTCGGAATAAGGAATCATTCGGAATCGGGGATGGGATCGCCATCTTTCGATTGCTTACCGAATAAAGTGAATTTAAAGTAAACTCTAGCACAAGGAGCGTCAGTGTGACCCGAACTATCATTCATATCGCGCAGCAAGATGTGCAATTGGCTGACAGATCGAGTTCTGTTTTCGGACAGGGTCTTGCGTCGCTCGTCGAGTAGGGCGAAGGAGTCGGCGTGC
Organism: Nocardia sp. TBRC8007; assembly: GCF_056629435.1. Lineage (NCBI taxonomy): Bacteria > Bacillati > Actinomycetota > Actinomycetes > Mycobacteriales > Nocardiaceae > Nocardia > Nocardia sp. TBRC8007. The sequence goes on from NZ_JBWSOR010000023.1 coordinate 6,843, forward strand.
ATTTCGGCGTATACCGGACGGGCATCACCCTGCGACGCTGGCTGCCGCTGCGGCATCGATACGGTCGTTCTTGCGCCGGTCGCCGCGGGAGAGCTGCCGAACTCGCGCGGTCGCGGAAGGTGCCACGTCGACTATTGCCTCGCCAGCGGCGACCAGCCACTGTGCCAGGTGGTGGCCGAGGCCTTCGGCGTTTTCCACGGCCCAGGTGTGTTCGGGCCATTGCCGTGCCCAGGCCAGCAGCTGTCGGTAGCCGACATGGCCGGCGTCGATGCGAAGCGATCCCCGATCGGAATTCGTCGCCGGATCCAGCGCGGTCGCCGTGTGAGTGGACTTGTGGGGATCAACGCCGATCAGCATCATCAGGTGCGGTTTCCTCGCCTCGTCGAATGGGGTGATCCACAGCCGACAGGTCGACTTCCAGAACCCTTCGCAGCAAGTAGTCATCACGCCTCTGTCGAGTCGGACCGTGAACGGAGACCAGGCGGTGGACATATCGCGAGCAAGTCAGCTACACCGGCGACAGACAGTTGGCGATTCACCCGCCCGGTCACCTACGGGACGTTACGAGGTAGCGAACCTCGACCACGAACCGCTGCGTATAGATGAGTCGGCGGTTCAATCCGGGGAGCTTCAACATGGAGCAAACCAATGTCCTTCACCTTTTCGGAACAGGATGCGATTGTTCTGGCCAAGAGTGCGATCTGATCCGGGGATGGAGGGCTGATGCCAGTTTTTGCTGGTTACAAAGGAATGTAGAGCTCTTCGAGTACCGTATAGAGCTATGGCTCAGGACAATCCGCGTTTCCTGAGCGGCTCCCCGCTGCCACGCCGACAGCAACCTGCAGCATCGCAGGCTGGTTCATTGTCCGCGCCTGAGTGCTCCGGTTAGCGCAGTTTCGCTGCCATTGCGGGGACCTCCACTGGATGGTTCTCTAAATAGAGACCGAATAATTCGACGTAGAGAAACTTTCGATACTTGGAGGGGTTCCTGCAATGGATGCGACCGTGTTGGGGCAATTCACCGTCACGCTAGAAGGCCAATCTATAGTCCCTACTGCCGCAATGCCGAGGCAGCTACTGAGCCTCTTGGTGCTACGGAGATCTAAAATTGTGACTCAAGACACACTTATCGACGAACTGTGGGGTGAGGCTGTGCCATCGAGTGCCCCAACAACCATTCAGACGTACGTGATGAAGCTACGCAAGCTCATCGACTCGGTGCTGACCGGCGCCTATCGCGGAAAGGAGATCCTGGTGACGCGGACCGGCGGTTACTCGATGGAGGTGGACGACGATATGTGGTCGCTCGATTTGGACACCTTCCGTTCGCACAGTAGACTGGGGGCGATCGCCTTCGAGCAAGGCAAGTTTGAGTGCGCCTCGTACCGATTTCGTGACGCGCTGGACAAATGGACCGGACCCGTCCTCCAGGACGTACGTCGCGGCGAGGCGCTGGAGATCGAGACGGTGCGGGTTGAGGCGGAGCGTGTGGCAGTTCTCGAACGCAAGATCAACGCTGACATCATGCTCAACGATCTCCCCACTGCAATCGCGGAGCTGCAGGTTCTCATGCGTGACGACCCGCTCAACGAGAACTTTTGCGCGCTCTACATGCTTGCGGCATACCGCTCCGGCTGTGCGGCGCAAGCGATTTCTGCATTCCACAGATTGCGGGATCGTCTCTCTCATGAGCTGGGGATAGAACCGGGACCGATATGTCAGGACCTCTTCCGAGCTGTGCTGCGGCGTAGCGAGGAACTCGGCAGCTTCAATCACGTCGCGCAATGGAACCCGCGATCGGCGCTTGTATCGTAGACGCATGCGGAGGCGGCCGTATTTCTCAAGGCTCGTTGCAAGGAGTCTGAGTATCGTGAGAGGCTAGTGTCGAAGCATATTCGAGATAGGTGATCGCAATCGAAAATTTTGCGTGCGAAAAATACCGTGAGGACTCCGGGACAGCCAGCCTTGGCGGCCATTCGGTCGGTGCTGCCGATTCGCTGGATTCGATTGCCGATCGCGTGCGAATGCTGTTCGCTAATACTGTTACACCCGAGGGCAAGAAGTGGACTGGCCGTAGTGTGGTAGCGGAAGCCAAATCGCATGGTCACGCCATATCGGAGGCTACACTGTCGGAAATCAAGAGCGGACAGGTGACCAACCCTTCTAAGCGAACGTTGGAGGCTCTTGCAGTCGCGTTTCGGGTTGATCTTTCCTACTTCGCGAACACCATCGATGATGCGGCGCAGCGGCGCGCGCAGCTCACCGAGCGCTATCGAGCTGTTGCAGAGAAGATCGGCTTACAGAACATCGAATATCGCCTCGGCTCGATGGATGACGCTATGCTGCGGTTTCTGGTAGAGATGCTGGAGACGGACTATGTCGACCCCGTCCAACTCTGACGCTCTTCGATCCGCACGATCATTGCCGACCAGCTGAACCCTCCGCCGACGCCCAGCAGGCAGACGATGTCCCCTGTGGCTACGCGGCCTTCGCTGATCGCGATGTGTAGACCAGCTATCTGGTCCCCTGCGCCGAGGTGCCCAACAGTGCGGCCCCAATCCCACAGCGTCCGTGCCCAATCCAGTTCCATCGGCGCCACCATTTGCGCTGACAGGCGTGCGCGCCCCATATTGGGCAGAACGAACAGCGAGACATCGCCGATGCCGATGCCTGCGCTCTCCAGTGCTCTGTCTAACACCTCGGACTGATGAGTTTCGAGCGCGCCGACGACGACCCCGAGCCCGAGCTCTCCGGTGCCTTGTACCTTGGGTTCTTGCAGGTCCAGCGGCCATCGATCGGAGGAGAATCGCTGTAGCGGACGCGAAAGCACCTCCAGATATGCTGCCGAGGCCTCCTCAATAGACAAGATCCTGGCTATGCGGTTGCCACCCGGCCTGAGAATCAACGCTGCGGCCCCATCAGCGTAGACGCTTCCCGGATCGCTCGACCACCGGTCGAACTGAGGAGAGGGGAACGTGTCCGCAGTCACAATCATCACAGTTTTGCCTTGCTGCGCATGCGGCAGGGCTAGCCCGACGGCAGCCAAGCCACCGTTAGACATCTGGCGAACCTCGATGGCAGTTGCGGTCACAGCACCGATCTCGTGCTGCAGATACGACATGACTGGCCAGAGCAAATGCCCTTCGTCGTGATTGCGGACATACAGGATCAAGTCGAGGTCGGTGCCGGACAGGTGGGCGGTGACAAGTGCGGCACGCGCGGCGGACACCGCCATTGATGGACCATCCGTGCCGCTCTTAGCCACGCAGACGGATTTGATGCCGGTGCGCCGCAGATCAGCCTGCGTGAATCCGTTCGGCAGCACGGCATCCTGGGAGAGCACACGTGGCGGGAGTTCGATTCCTGTGCTCGTGATGACGACATCGGAAATGTGCACGACTCGTTCACCCCGTTCTTATTCGTCGCTTGGATCTGTGATCGGCGAATACGGTACGGGCAGTGAGTCAACTATGACTGGAGTTCTAGTAGTTCTCGGTGATCTACTGTTCCTCCAGCGTGATGATGGTGAGCGGATGTCATAGTCCGATGCATGAGCATGCCCAATTCTCATCGTGACGATCCGATTGTCATAGTGGGTCGTTCTTTTCGCTTGCCTCATGCGAAAGGCGACAATACGTTCTGGGACACGATGCTGGCTGGCCGTACCGCGTTCCGTAGCCCTGGTTCCCGCCGCGGAGAAGATCCCGTATGCGTCGGCACCCCGCCGTTCGACATTGCCGCATTCAGTCTGAGCGCCGAAGAAGCCGAAAGCACCGATCCACAGCAGTGCCTCGCGCTTGAGCTGTCCCTGCTGGCCATCGAAGATGCGGGATTGTCGCTTCACGTTCTCAGGGAGAGCACCACTTCGGTGGTGTTCGGAGCTATGGCCTGTGATTTCCGTACCCGCGAAAGCGCCTATACGCCATCGGCGTATTCACTCGCTGGGACGTCGATGAGCTTTTTGGCTAACCGGGTGTCCCAGACGTTCGGGTTGCACGGCGCCAGCGCCGTGGTCGATACCGGACAGTCGTCTTCGCTGGTGTCAGTGTACGAAGCATCACTGAAAGTGATGACCGGGGAGTGCGACTACGCGCTGGCGGGTGGTATGCAACTCAACTCGGCGGACAGTGCAACCGACACTGTGGCGGCGGCCGGGGTGTTGTCCAGATCCGGTGCTCCGGTCTTGTTTTCCGAGGACAGCGACGGGTACGTGCGCGGTGAAGGCGGCGCCGTCGTCGTGCTGTGCCGCCGGTCCGTCGCGGCCGCGCACGGTCTGCGCATCCACGCGACCATCGTGGGCGCTGCAGTGAACTGCGGCAGGCAGGGAAGAAGCCTCACGGCGCCCGATTCCCACGCCCAGCAAGCAGTGATCGAGGCGGCCCTAGCGCGGGCAGGACTCGGTGCCGACCATATTGACTATGTCGAAATGCACGGAAGCGGAACCAAAATAGGTGATGCCTCCGAGGCCGAGGCGATGCTCAGGGTATTCGGAACCCGTAGCGAACCGGTGGTGGCTGGTTCGTCGAAACAGACGATAGGCCACCTGGAAGGCGCAGCGGGCATTGCGAGCCTGATCAAGACGCTCTTCGTTCTTGAGCACCAGATCGTGCCCGGATCGCACCTGGGGGAGTTGTTGCCAGTCGTCCGGAGGCAAGACACCATTCGGCTGAGCGCGACTGCGGTCGGCCTGTCCGGATCGGATGCTCGTGCCGGTCTCAACGCCGGAGTGTCGTCGTTTGGGCTGGGAGGGACGAACTGCCATATCGTTCTTTGCCGTGATCCGGAAAAATACGACACCCCAGCGTGTGAACCGGTTTCCGCCAGGAACGCGAGGCAATTCGGGATCGCCGCGTCGTCCCCCCGCCACCTCCGGGCACAGGCCAGCACTCTCGCGCAATTCCTCGATTCTGGCGCGGGCGCAGAATTTCCTCTTGAGGAGGTGGGGTTTGCTCTGGCTCATTCCAGGGATTTCGGTAGCCACCGTGCCGTGCTAACTGCGGGCACCCGTGACGATCTGAGCGCGCGCTTACGGGGACTCTCCTCCGGACAGACACAATATTCCATTGTGGAGGATTTTGCCGACGGAGGTTTGACCGTGTGCATGTTCCCCGGACAGGGAAGCCAGCGCAAGGGAATGGGGCGCAGGCTCGTGCGGTCAGACCCGGATTTCGCCGAGGCATTCTCCGTGGTGTGCGTGGAACTCGATCGCTATCTTGAGCTACCGCTTCAGAATATTATGTGGAGTGATAATCCCACCGCTGTTCACGACACGCGATATACCCAGCCTGCCCTGTTTGCCTTCGAATGGAGCCTGTTCCAGGCACTGTCCGCCCGGGGATTCGAACCGGATTTCGTGATCGGGCATTCGGTCGGAGAGATCACGGCGCTGTGTGCGGCAGGAGCGCTGTCGCTGGCGGATGCTGCCAGGATCGTGACCACGCGCGCCGCTCGGATGGCCGACCTGCCTCGGGAGGGGGGGATGCTTGCTGTCCGCGCACCGCAATCCGTCGTAGAACCCGTTGTCGCCAGGATGGAGGAGCACCTCCGCTTTGCCGCAGTGAACTCCCCGGAAGCATCTGTGGTATCCGGCTCCGGGGAGCAATTGCGTGCTGTGGAGCTGTGGTGTCGGGAGGTCGGCGTGAAGTGCCAGCGATTGCAGGTGAGTCACGCCTTCCATTCGCCGTTGATCGACCCGGTGAGAGGATCGATGATTGCATTGCAGCGCAGCGTCGAGATCGGTGTGCCACGGATCCGCGTGATCTCTACCTCGCTGAGGACCGAGATCAGCAGAGGCCCCAGTGGGCTTCCGGACGACTTTTTGGCAGTGAACGCATCGGGCACGGTGTGGTTCCGCGAAGCCGTCGACATTGCTGTGGCAGCTGGTGCGACGAAATTCGTCGAGGCTGGCCCAGGTCGTGCATTGACGACGTTCGTCGCCCAGAGCAGCTCAGCCCGTGGCTATGCAATCTCATCGAAAGCGCCGGGCGAGGAACGGGCACTCGATCGAGCAGCCGCGCGTCTGTTCTGCTGGGGTTCGGCCCCGCATATTTTGGCCGGCCCTCGCAATGGGCGCCCGGTTGCCAGGCTGCCGCATACGGTCTTCCTCCGGGCTCCGGAGCCCGAACAGCCAGCAGTGGAACCTAGCTTGCCCACGAAAGTGAGCCCGCATCTGGATCTCGTGCTCAGATCACTGGCACGGCTCCTTCCTGCCGGTCGGCTGGACCCGCACCGCAGCTTCTCCGATCTAGGACTCGATTCCCGTGGCGCTGTGCAGCTCTCGGAAATCTTGTCCGGTGCACTGGGCAGCCAGGTCGCCGACACCGCCGTTTACAGAAATCCGACCCCGGCCACCCTCGCGGACGCGTTGGCTTCTCGGTCGAAGACTGATCGTGCCTCGACACTACGCATGTCACGCCGGCGGCGGCGCCGGGGTGGTGAACGAATCGCGATAGTCGCCAGCAGCTGCAGGCTTCCTGGCCGGATCGACACACCACGGCAGTTGTGGGACATACTGCGCGGGAACAAATGCGTCATCGGTGATTTCCCAGGTGACCGTGGCTGGGATTTGGCGGCTCTCTACGATCCGCAGCCGGGCAAGGCCTGTAAGACCTATGTCCAGCGTGGTGGGTTCATCGAGGATGCAGGCCATTTCGACCCACAGTTCTTCGGCATCTCGGCGCGGGAAGCCCGGGCGATGGATCCACAGCAGAGGATCGCTCTCGAACTTTCCTGGCGCCTGGTCGAGCAGGCGAAGCGGAAACTGCCCACGAGCACCGGAGTCTTCATCGGTGCCACCAACAGTGACTACGGGCTGCGGCTCTACGAGCCGGGTATCTCGGACGGCCAGGGACATCGGCTGACCGGAACCGCGCCGAGCGTGTTGTCCGGGCGGGTATCCTACCAGCATGGGCTTACCGGTCCGGCTCTGACCATCGACACCGCCTGCTCGTCATCGCTGGTCGCCGTGCACACGGCAGCCGAATCTTTGCGCGCGGGCGAGTGCGAAGCGGCGATAGCGGGCGGGGTGACCGTGATGGCTACACCGGGAATGTTCGTCGAGTTCAGTGCCCAGCGCGGCCTGGCGCCCGATGGCCGCTGTAAGCCATTCTCCGAGGCCGCCGATGGGACGGTCTGGTCGGAGGGCGCGGCTCTGTTCTTTCTGGAACTCGAATCGGTTGCGGAAGAGAACGGACACCACGTCCTTGGCTATATCTCGGGTAGTGCGATCACACAGGACGGGAAATCCAATGGCCTCACTGCTCCCAACGGGCGTTCACAGGAAGAGGCGATCACTGCCGCGCTCAGCAATGCCCGAATCGATCCGGGAGATGTGGACTTGCTCGAGGCACACGGCACCGGTACGCCGCTCGGTGATCCGATCGAGGCCGCCGCAGCATCGAACAGCTACGGTCAACCCGGTCGGCCTGGCCCCCTGTTCCTCGGTTCGGCGAAGTCGAACACCGGCCACACACAGGCGGCTGCCGGTGCTGTGGGTGTCTTGAAAGTGCTTTTGTCCATGCGGCACAAAACCATTCCGAAAACCCTGTACGCAGAATGTCCGAGCACAATGATCGACTGGGCTGGCTCCCCGCTTGCCCTGGTGCAGGAGAACCTGCCATGGCTTGAACCAGAGCGACGCAGACGTATCGCCGCCGTATCCGCGTTCGGCATCAGCGGCACCAATTGCCACATGATTGTTGAGGAGGGCCGATGACCGCACTCTGGCATGCGCAGCCGCGGGCATTGCGCTATCTGCAATTGTCCGCCAAGACTCGGCCCGCGCTCGATTTGGCCGTGAAGACGAACACACGCTGGTTGAGCGAGCAGACCGATTCGGAGGCAGCCGTCGCGGCGTTACGGAGACAGCACACCGTCTTCCAGCACACTGCGGTCGCTGCCCACCACGAAGAGTCCAGTCTGGGCGAGGCTCTTGAGGGCAAGAGTGGCTGGTTCTCTCAGGGCGAGCTGATCCACGGTAAAGATGTCTTCGTCTTCCCCGGACAAGGTTCGCAGTGGGTGGGAATGGCGAATGCGCTGCTCGCTGAGAGCCCATTGTTCGCCGAGATCATCGGCGAATGTACCCGCTTGATTGAGCAGCATGCGGGCTGGAATCTGCTTCGCGAACTGGAAGTCGGAACTCTCACCACAACCCGGAAAGTTCAGCCCGCTCTATTCTCGGTGATGCTAGCCCTTGCCGAACTGTGGGCTCAGGTTGACCGGGTCCCGGATGCAGTGATCGGGCATTCTCAAGGCGAGATCGCCGCATCGTGTTTCGCGGGCAAACTTGACCTGGACTCAGCGATCAGGCTTGTCACCCTGCGGGCCAGGATTCTTTCCGAGCATGCGCCTGCGGGCGCCATGCTGGCGGTGGAGGCGCCACGAGAGCAGTTTTCCGGCGAGCTGGCGCGCATGGGGTGCGATATCGCCGTGGTCAACGGCGACGACGCTGTGGTGGTCGCGGGCTCGAAGACTGCCGTTCAAGAGGCAGAGGAATGGCTCGAACGGCACGAAATCGGCATGCACAGAGTAGACGTGGCATATCCGGCGCACACTGCCGCACTCGCTGGCGTCGCCGATCTCGTCGAGGCCGAGCTGGCGCACACCCCGCTGCGGGAAGGCAAGGACAGGAACATCACCTGCTTCTCAACAGCGCATCCCGGGCGGACAATCGATGCCACGGATGTCGGATATTGGCGATCCAATATTCTACGGCCCGTCGAATTCGCTGCTGCTGCTGCTGCTGCGGTCGCGGATGGCTGCCGGCGCTTCATCGAGGTGAGCCCTCATCCTGTCCTGAAGTCGCCTCTGACCCGTCATCTCCAGCCGATCGAACCGTCTGCGAGAGTCTTCCCTACACTGCGGCGCGACAGAGGCGGAATCGAAGAGTTCATGGCGTCCATCGTCGAGGTGAAGGCCACGCGGATCCTAGCCGACGAGATGGCCGAGGCCGACACCGCTGCCCCGGCTAGCGACCCGCCGGGGTATGTGTTCGCGAGACAGCATCTGTGGATACCCAGCGCGCACACATTCGTCCGGGCTCACTACCTGGCTGAAGATGATGCGCAGAAACCGCCCAGGTTCCGGGTCGCGGCCGAGCACGAACTCGTCGCCGATCATGTGGTTTGCGGAGAGGCGATGGTTGCGGCGGTGCATATTGCCTCGATGACACTGGCCGGTCGCTGGGGCAGTGATAGCGGGATGGTTGGCCTGGACGAGATCAGCATCATGAAACCCTGGATAGTCTCTGGAACTGGGGATGAATCGCTGATCGGAGTGACAACGGCCGATGCAGCATCAGGGTACGTCTCGACAGCCCTGACGACAAGCAGCGGGCGTGACGTCGGGTGGTCGGTGGACGCGGCCGATTCCGCGCTGCACCTTCCGGAAGGAGTGCTTCCGGAAGCCGAGTTCGGGGCCGAGGTCACGGGTTCCGATTTATACCGCACCCTGCGGAAGGCCGGCTACTCGTACGGGCCGTCCTATCGCACTGTGCGCGCATATCGTCGGTCGAGAGGCGCACTGATCGTGCACACACAGGTGATGAGCCCGCAACCCCAGAACCTGCCCTTCGCGCCGACGACGCTCGACGGAGCGCTGCAAGCATACCTAGGCGACACATATACGGGACATAGCCGATCGCCAGGAATCCTGGTGCCCTTTTGCTTCGAAGACTTCGTGGTGAATACTGCGCTCGGGAACTGCGCATCACCGTACTTTCATGTCATGCCGACCGGCCCGCTGACTATCCGTGTCGACGGATACGACGATACCGGTACGTTGTTCCTCTCCATCGGCACGATCCGCTTCGCGGAGTTAGGCGAGTTCGGAGACATGCCCGCAGCTGGAACCCTGCTCGCCAGATTCTGGGAAGAAGTACCGTGCGACACGGCGCGCCCGGATTCGCCGGTACCCGTCGCGGGGAGCACGGATGGACTGCCAGCTGCATCGGCAGTGCCTCTAAAGGAGTGGCTGCTGACTGCGGGGCCTCGCATCTATTGTTTGATGTCTCAGTCCTCCGCGCAGCACGATCCGCTGGCAGTCGCCGAGCAGACACGCCGGATCATCCGCGCAGTCCTGGATTCACCCGTGACCGGCCGGAGCACGATCGTGGTGCCCGCATCGGCGGAGTTCGGCTCGGCGATTGGACTGATACGCACGGCTTGCCGTGAGCATCCGAGGCGCTTCCAGCTGGTGCACCGCCAGTCGGATGCCAGCCCTGCAACCTTGTTCGAAGCTGTCCGCCATCCGGCTGCCGAGATCGCCGTCGGCCGCACGAGGCTCAGTGTTCCGCGCTACCGCACACAAGAGCTGATGCCTGCTACCCACGTCGGGACGGCCAACGACAGAAAAGAACTGCTTCCGGACCACATCGAGATAGCGAACTACTACGGCGGCGTCAACTTCCGCGATGTCACTGTCGGCCTCGGAATGATCACCGGTGAGCAGGGAGTCGGCATTGAGTTTGCGGGTATTGTCACGACGACCGGCTCCGATGTCCGCCATGTGTCCGTTGGCGACCGGGTGATGGGCATCGCGACAGGCGGTGCCCTGGCGTCCGACCTCCGCATCGAGGCCGAACGGGTGGTGCGGGTGCCGGAGGGCTGGTCGCTGCAACTGGCCGCAGCGGTGCCCATCACCTACATCACCGCTTTGCAGAGCCTTGCTGATCGGGCCTCAATCAAACCTGGTGCCAGAGTGCTGGTGCACGCGGCAGCCGGAGGTGTCGGCCTCGCCGCCATCCAGATCGCTCAACATCTCGGTGCTGAGGTGTACGCCACCGCCAGCGCCGGAAAACGCCACATTGTGCACGCCGCGGGCGTGCCATGGAACCGGATCGGCGATTCACGGTCGACCGACTTCGCCGGACAGTTCGAGTCCGTGCTCGGGAGTCGGCTGTTCGATTGCGTGCTGAACAGCCTCACTGGCGACAAGATCGACGCCAGTGCCCGGCTACTGCGCGCTGGGGGGACATTTGTGGAGCTGGGCAAGACCGACGTGCGCCCGGCTCTCGCCGCGGACTACGGGATCAGGTTCGAGCACTACGATCTGATGTCGTACGGCACCAGCGAGATAGCAGCGTCGTTGCGGCAGCTCACCGAGCACTTCGTCAAGTTCCATGACCGGCCCTCGATGCCTATCACTGTGGCTCCTGTGAGCAAGTATGATGTGGTGACAGCGAAATTCAAGGAGGGCCGCACGACCGGGAAGTACGTGCTCGCCACTCGCCCACTACTGGGTCCCGGTCTCAGGGTGCTAATCACGGGAGGGACGGGCGGGATCGGCCGGATCATCACCAAGCACGCTGCGCGACGCTACCATGTTAGTGAAATTCGATGCGTGTCCCGAACCACCAGCAGTCCCGACGAGAACATTGCGGGCACAAAGATTTCCTATGCTCGCGGCGATGTCGGTCACTACCCGGACCTGGAAGCCATCGTCGGGAATTTCCGGCCTGACGTCGTCGTGCATGCGGCGGGCGTACTCGACGACGTCACACTCGAGAATATGCAGCAGACGCATCTCGCCGACGTCATCCGACCCAAGGCGGAGTCTGCGGCCCATCTGGAGCGCTTGTGTGATCGCTTCGGTGTTACGGCGGTGGTGCATTTTTCGTCGATTTCCGGTGTCGTCGGCGAACCAGGGCAGGGCAACTACGCTGCGGCCAACACCTACCTGGACAGCCTGTGTGAGCCCGGACGCGGGTTTGGCGGGGCCTGCAGCCGACTGTCGATCGCTTGGGGAGTGTGGGAAGAGAAAAGCGGAATGACCGCACACCTACGTAGCTCGGACTTTAGGAGAATGGAGGCTGCGGGACTGCGGTCGCTCAACACATCGGACGCTTTGCAGCTGTTTGATCAAGCGCTCACTACAGTCGGCAGCCATGTACTAGCGGCAGTGAAGTTCGCTGATGACACGGAGAATCTCCCCCCTATTCTTGCGGCCCCGGTCGGCCGGGCGCGGCCCCGGCGCGCGGAACCTGCGCTCAGCGAACCTCCCGCTGGGGACGATAGACCTATGGAAGCAGTGAGCATCCTCGATGAGATCGTGCTCATGGCCTCGGAAATTCTCGACCGCGACGGTCTGCTGGCCGAGGACGAGCGTTTCCGAGACGCTGGTTTCGATTCGCTGACCAGTCTCGAACTCCGGAACCACCTCATGACCCGTCTCGGTCGCAAGCTGCCACCCGGAATCGTGTTCGACAACCCCACCCCGAGGCTGCTGGCGGCGGCGGTCTCGGCATAACAGTAGCGGGTTGATTTCCAGGTACGTTGGAAGCGAGCAGTACACGCCGTCGGTGCTACTGCGATTCGGTTCAGCGAAACGCCAGCGTATTTGCTATGCCCCGTATTTGCTACACTCCCTAGTAGGACACTTAGTGCCCTACTAGGGAGTGTAGTGGAATGTCGGTCAAGACAACAAGTGAGCTGGTACTCGAGCTACTCGGCCTGTTGCAGACACATAGACAATGGGCCGGACCTGAGCTGGCGCAGCATCTCAACATGACGACGCGGACTCTTCGCCGCTACGTGGAGCGCATTCGTCAAATGGGCTACCAGGTCGAGGCGGTCAAAGGTCGGTACGGTGGTTACCGTCTGGTCGCGGGCAGTTCGGTGCCGCCCCTCGTCTTCAACGACGCGGAGGCCGTCGCAATTGCCGTGAGCCTCCGGGTAGCGGCGGTGCAAGGGATCGCCGCTGGGCAGGCCACCACCACCACGGCGATCGCCAAACTGGAGCAGATATTGCCTGCACGGCTGCGGGCTAGGGTATCGGCTGTAGCCGAGCACGTGACGCCACTTTCTTCCGGCAGTGCCACTCCAACCCCGGCCGATATTGGTGCTCTAGCGTTGGCCTGCCGGGATCGTGAGGTGATGAGGTTCTACTACACGAAGCCCGAACGGCAAGTCGAGGAGCGCAGCGTCGAACCGGTCGCGCTGGTGCATTCGGAACATGTATGGTTCGCTGTCTGCTGGGACCGTCACAAAGGGGACTGGCGTACATTCCGCGTCGACAGAATGACCGGTGTCCGGACAACAGGTGAATTCTTCCGGCAGCGCGATTTTCCGGCGGACTCACCGGCGGAATTCTTCCGGCAATCTTTTTTGCGTATCAGCTGTAGGTACAAGGCGGAGATCGTGCTTGAGGTCGGCCTGCGGGAGTGGGTCGACTATGCAAAGGGATGGGCACAGGGAAGCCACGCGGTGGACCACGTGACCACCCGCTGGCCCATCATGGCGGACAACCTCCAGGACCTAATGATCCGACTGAGCTGGATCCCGGATTCGGTGGCGTACACCGTCGAAACCGACAGCGCGACTGCGGAAGGCCTCCGACATCTTGCAACCCGTGTGGCCGTGAACATCTGAACAAGCTATGCCTGGTATTTCGGTGCCGGCGGTGATACGCATTTTCTAGGTGATCTGGCCCCCGCTGGTCGGTCCGCTCTTACGAGAGTTGAGGAGTTGGTTTGGTATCGAGCCACAGGGTCTCATACTCGGTGGGGCTGAGGTGGCCGAGGTAGGAGTGGCGGCGTTCGGCGTTGTAGAAGTTGTCGATCCAGTCGGCCATCGCGATCGTCAACTCGAGGGTTGTCGACCATTTCCTGGTGTTGAGAAGTTCGGTTTGCATCCGCCCCCAGAATGACTCCATCGCCGCATTATCGAAGCAATCACCGACAGTCCCGAACGAGGGCAGAAGCCGGTGCCGGCGGAGATTCTCACCGAACGACCACGAGGTGAACTGTGGTCCGTGATCGGCATGCACGATCAGCCCCTCGGTGGTGACGCGTTCTGTCATTGCCGTACCTCCTGCGGGTCAGTCTGCCTCAACTCTGGTAACCGCGGCCTCCTGAGCGGAGGCCAGATCAGCCGGTCGCATTCACGGGGAGCGGGTCAGTCCCTACAACTGGAATCACCTCATACAGAGGAGGTACATGGCTCACGATAAGCGCGAGTCCGGCGACCTGTGATAGATCCGGTCACGAATGCTCTCCAGGTCGGTAAGGCTCTCCGCGCCCTGCCGCAAAGTCGGCAGGATCAGCGAGTCTGCTGGGCTGCCATAAGCTCTATAACTCGCGCGACGTGCAATCACGGATAACGTTGTACCAGGACCGATTTCGACGATGCAATCGATTTCCGGTTCCGCCACCGCCTCCCGAACTGCGTTCCAGAACATCACAGGCTTTGCAAGATGGTCCGCCCAGTATCGGGGATCGCGGTAGGATTCCGCATTCGGCTTACATCCGTCATAGCCGGAGTAAAATCCGATCGCCGCCTGCCTGAACCGCATCTTCTCAGCATTGCGCTGTAGCCTGCCGTTCCGATCGCCCATCACCGAGTGATGAAACGGCCTGGTGCTTGCCAAGCGCACGAACGGGATCTCGTAACCGTGCAGTATCCGCTCGGTTGCAGCGAGTTCCCGGGTACACCCGGAGATCATCGTCTGACTGGGTGCATTAAAAGCGGCGATTTCGGATCCCTCAGGGAGCAGGGCTGCTAGATCACCAGCCTTGGCTCCTGCGGCGAGCATCCCGCCGGCGGGACATCCGAGGGCGTGGGATATGCGTGCTTCCAATATCAGCAGCGCCTCGTCGAGGGAAATCACCTCCGCGATGACCGCTGCGACGAGTTCGCCCGCGCTGTGGCCGAGAACGGCAGCCGGGCGGATACCCCAACTGTGCAACAGACGATAAAGCCCGTACTGCACAGCCAGCAGCAGAGGCTGCGACGTGGTGACATCTACTAGGCCGCTTCCACTCGCTAGTCCCCGATGCTCGGCCGAAAAGATGCCTGTCAGAGCATTGAATCCGGCAAGCACCTCATCGACACCTGCGGCGAACTCGACACTTTCTCGGTATAGCTCGGAACCCATCCCCTGATACTGCGAACCCTGCCCTGGTAACAGATACAAGATCCCCATGGTCTATCCGCGCTCAGGCTGTGATCTGATTTAGGAAGCCGTTGGCGACCGTCAACAAATGTCGTGGCGTCTCGACCTCGTTGACCACATCCGCACTGAGGATGATTCCACGCTCACGCTTCATCAACGAAATGCACTCCATGATCGCCAATGAGTCAAGGCCGACGTCTTCGAACGTATCGTCCAGATTCGCCGTGCTCAGTGGTATTTCCTCATCCTCACCCGCACTGCGGATGAGGAAATCGAGGAATTCGGCTTCGGTCAATTCGCTAGTCATTGGTTCTCCTGGATAATATCGGATGCGGTGATCACCACTGCGGAGCAATAGCCCCCGACTCCTCTCGAGATCACGAGGGCGTTGTGCACCTCGGCCACCCGAGGGGCGGAAGTAACCAGGTCGAGCCCTGGAAGATGGTTGATGACATTGGGCGTCGCAGGTATAATGCCGCGCTGGATGATCAGGCATGCTGTCAGGACGTCGACCGCGCCTGCGCCTGCGAGAAGGCGGCCAAACCCTGCTTTCGGCGCGGTCACGGCGACACCTTGCGTGCCGAAGACCTGCCTGATGGCCGCAGCTTCGCTGGCATCCTCGTCGAGGTGCCCGGCAGCATCAGCGATCACCACATCGATCTCCTTGGGTGAGATCCCCGCATCATCAACTGCACGCATGATGGTCGCGGCGAGAGCTGCACCACTGCTGCGGCTCTCGGGTGTCGGCCCGAAGCCGGATGCGGTTCCGGCGAGCAAAGCCAGTGGCGCAGGTCCTCCCCTGCGCCGCCACGATTCGACGTCCTCAGCGACCAGGATGGCCCCACCTTCACCGAGAATCGCGCCAGAAGCGTCCGGAGAGAACGGGAGGTAGGCACTGCCAGGATCTTGGGACGCCGACAAACGGCCAGTTGCGATATTGGGCGACCATGCCCACGGACAGATGGGGCCGTCCACGCCGCCGACGAGAACCGCCGAGCAACCAGATGCCAGCAAGGAACGGGCTTTGCCAAAGACGTCCAATCCACCCGCATGGTCAGCGACGACGACGCAGCTGGGACCTTTCAGCCTGTGACGGATAGAGATCTGCCCGGTATTCACGGCGTAGAACCATGCGTAGGACTGGTAGGCACTAACGTAGTCCTTGCCTTTGGCCCAGAGCTTCTGCAGCTCGCGTTGCCCGAATTCGACCGCTCCTCCGGTCGATGCCGTCGCAACACCCATCGAGTAGTCACCGCCGGGATCCACCTCGATACAAGAGGAAGCCATCGCCTGGTCCGATGCGATGAGCGCATACTGAGTGGATTTGTCGGTCTGCTTTCGAATTCGGCCAGTGAGATAGTCGGCCGCACAGAAATCGTCCGGTACGGTGGCCCCGAGTGTAACGGGATACTTCCCAGCGTCGAAACGCTCAGCCGGTACCGTTCCAATATGGTTGATGCCCAAGATGATCGAATCCCAGTGCGCTGCGATGCCGATTCCGGATGGCGCGACGATGCCCGCTCCTATGAGAACTGCATACCGGGTCACATCGTCTCCAATGTCAGTGCGCTCTGGAATCCGCCGAATCCACTCCCTATGGTGAGGATCGCGTCGACGCGAGTCTCGCGCGCAGCATTGGGTACGTAGTCCAGGTCGCATTCCGGATCCGGTTCAGTGAAGTTGACTGTGGGCGGGACGACATTGTTCTTCATCGCGAGTATGCAGGCCACGATCTCGAGAGCCCCGATGGCGCCGAGCGAATGGCCGATCACCGACTTGATGGAACTCATCGGAGCGTCATACGCATGCTGACCAAGCGCAGCTTTCACGGCGCTAGTTTCGTGTATGTCGTTCATTCTGGTACCCGATCCGTGGGCATTGACGTAATCGATGGCCTCGGCACTCAGACTGGACTGCGACATGGCTGCCCGAATGGACTCGGCCATCTCGCTACCGTGTGATGTCAAGCCCGTCATATGGTGTGCGTTACACCGTGACGCGTAACCGCCGACCCGCGCATGAATTGGCGCGCCCCTGTTCTTCGCGTATTCCAGTTCTTCGACGACGAGCACCGCAGAGCCCTCGCCCAGCACGAGGCCGTCCCGGTCAGCAGAGAAGGGACGGCAGGCGCTGTCCGCCTCATGATTTCGCGTGCTGGTCGCGTGAATAGCGTCGAAGCACGCGTAGGTGATCGGGGATATCGGCGCCTCGGCACCTCCTGCTATGACCACATCGGCACTTCCGGCACGGATCACGTCAGCGGCGTGTCCAATTGCATCGATCCCGGAAGTGCAGCCAGTGGACACCATGGCACAGGATCCGGATGCTCCTACCCGGGTAGCAATTTCGGTAACAAGAGAACTTGGTACGAAATGGTCGTACAGTTTCGGAACTGCGTATTCGTGGTCTACTTCCCAAAGTACGCCACTGTCGCTCATCACACTGTATTCCCGCTCCAGGCTGGTAGTCAGCCCTACTGCGCACCCCAGCTGGACCGCAAGGCGATCGGGCCGGATTGCGTCGAGTTCTACGCCTGAGTCAGAGAGGGCCTGCCCAAGAGCTGCAATAGCAAACTGCGTAGCCCGGTCGAGCCGTTGCTCCCGTGGGCCAAGCGAGAATGCCCTCGGGTCGAAATCACATTCGGCGGCGATCTGGGAGTCGAATTCCCTGGCATCGAATGCCCTGACGAGACCTGATGCTGACTTGCCCGAGGTCAGCGCAGTCCAGTATTCCGCGATCGAATTGGACCTGGGGGCGATAACTCCCATTCCCGTAATGACTGCCTGGCGCATATCACGCACCTTGCCTCTCAGCACCCGTCTGATGAACGGGGTTCTGACTGTGGACGAAGTCAGCAAAGCGCTGCAGCGTCTCACCAGGGCTCGGACCCTGCAGTGCAGTCCAGATGGCAAAGGCATCCGCACCGTGCCGGTGAAGTTCAACATGGGCCAGGGTGACTTCTGTTCTGGTGGGTGAGAGCGATACGAACGATACATGGATGCGACTGGCAAGATCGTCGTCGATGATCGGCTGCCAGCGCCCGTCTATCTGCCAAGTCATTTTCAGTGAGCGAGGACGACTGAATTCAGTGATGTACCCCCACACCTCCCGTCCTCCATCCTTGTCTTGCTCCTCATACGGTTCGCCGATGGCGCGCCCGAAGGTCAATTTGGTTCTCGAACCACGTACCAGGACATGTGATGGTGGCCACCAATCGAGTGGTCTCTCGACGAAGTAATCGAAGACGGATTCGATATCCGATTCGACTACCACAGACTTGCGAACGTCAGGTGTCGACACATCGTCGAATTTCTCGGTCACGGTGATCATCCTCCTGGCAGAGGCTCAAGGATCGCTTACGCCGCTGAATGGCGTCTCTATAGCTTCACTGGACTGTTCGACTAGGGGAGTCGTTCAGGCTGTGTCTGCAGCCCGTACAAGTCCGGAGGGAACAGAGATGAACAATCGTGTTGCATTCATTACCGGTGGAACCAGCGGAATCGGACACGCATGTGCCCTTTCCTTGTCGACAAGCGGTGCCGGGGTATTCGTGATGGCGCGCACCGAGGGTTCGGTCGATGACACCGTGGCGCGGTTGAAGTCTCTCGGCGCGGTGAATGTAGCTGGCACGACAGGAGATGTAACCCTCCCCGGCGATATCGAGAAGGCTGTCACCGAATGCGTCGAGACGTTCGGGCACATCGATATCTTGGTCAACAATGCCGGCCGCGGCGGCGGCGGCCCAGTGACCTCAATGTCCGACGAACTGTGGGACAACATCATAGAAACGAATCTCAACAGCACCTTCCGTGTCACCCGGTCCGTTCTTCGGAAAGGTAGGATGCTGGAGCAAGGATGGGGGCGGATCATCAACATCGCATCGACCGGAGGAAAGCAGGGTGTCGCACTCGCGACGGCATATTCGGCCTCGAAGAACGGTGTAATCGGGTTCACCAAAGCTCTCGGGCTCGAACTGGCAGCCACCGGGGTGACCGTCAACGCGGTGTGCCCCGGTTTCGTCGAGACTCCCTTGGCCGAGCGGGTACGTGCCGGGCATGCACTGCACTTCGACCGGTCTGAGGACGAAGTGAAGAAAGAATTCGAATCCAGGATTCCGATAGGACGGTACACAACGGCCGACGAGGTGGCAGAAATGGTGGTCTATCTGTCAGGCAGCACGGCCGATTCCATCACCTGCCAGGCTATGAACGTATGCGGCGGCCTCGGTCGCTACTGACACCTCCCTTCCAGTTTCAGCAAAACGTGAGACCTGCTATGACTGCTACACCTTCCGATGTGTCTGCGTTCGGCATCGTCGATGAGATCGCATCCGGCATCTTCAGCTTCTATCAACCTCCGGGCGGATGGTGCGTGAACAACTCCGGCTTCATCCGGGGCAGGGACACAACCATCATCATCGATACAGTTGCCACACAATCACGAGCCCTGGGGCTACGCCGGGCTGTCGAAACCAACTGCGGCAGTGCACCTGTCACGATTGTCACCACACACCACCACGGCGATCACCATTTCGGGCACTGCTTCTTCACCCGCAGGGCCGCAGTAATCGCGCACGCCAATGCCCAGAAAGAGATCAAAGCAGCAGGTCTCGCCTTAAAACAGCTCTTTCCCGGGGTCTGCTGGGGCGACGACATCGAACTCGTGCCACCGACGATCACATTCGACGGCTCGATGGACTTGTTCGTCGATGATCGCGTCGTCGAACTGCGCCATTTCGGACCGGCTCACACGACCAACGACATCGTGGCCTGGCTTCCGGAAGAGCGGATCCTGTTCGCAGGGGATCTGGTGATGTCCGGCTCCACGCCGTACTGCCTGATGGGTTCGGTCACGGGGTCAATTGCCGCACTACTGCGGTTGAAAGCGTTGCGGCCGCAGGTTGTCGTTCCCGGTCACGGTCCTGTCGGCGGCGCCGAGCTGATCGACGAAAACCTTCGCTATTTGGAGTGGGTACACATCCTGGCCACCGACGGCTACCGCATCGGCATCGAATCCACCGCTCTGGCCACGAGCCAGCGGGCGCAGTACGATCGCTGTCTGGCGGACTCCGAGCGGCTGGTGAGCAACATTGATCGCGTCTACGCCGAGGCCGAGGGTGGAGCCCTGGGATGCCCTATCGACATAGCAGGCTCGTTCAAGCGCATGATTGAAATCAATGGCGGTCCGCCTACATGCTTCGCCTGAGCACGACCCTACGATGCCGCGAGGTTGCTGAAAGCTTCGAGTTTTTCTCTCTCCGACTCAATAGCGCGTCGTGTTTTCTGCCGCACATCGACTAGGTGCCGGATCCGGACCGACCGACGGCCGCCTGATTCCTGCACGAGCTTCCAAGTACCGGTTACGCGTCCGTCAGCAATAACGAAGCCCGGAAAGACGCCGTTGCGGGGCGCGAAGGCCTTGTAGACAGCGGGATCTACCACCCGGACTCTGTCGGCATTCGAGACCACAACATGATCGAACGGTGCGATGAGGCGCGGCGGGGCTGGAGTGGCACCGTCGACGACGATCGCGTCGGCGAGATCGTAGAGTGTCTCGCCCGCTGGGCCAACGAGAGTGATCAGCTCCCCACGCCCAACGGCGGTAGCGAGGTATTTCTTCAGCCCTGTGACTCCCATCCAGGTCTGGATGCCCATCAACGTGGACGGCCCGAAGCTGCGCAGATACCGCACGGCGACATCGAACAATGGATCGCTGCCGGTTACGGTGCTACTGGCCAGCATCCGGTAGGTGATAGGCGCCGAGGCTTTCCATGTTCCCCGTGGGGGAATCTGTGCCATCGGGATGGAGCACCGCGCGATGGATACGAGCGTCGCCGGGTTTTCCCCCGGCCACCGTTCACTCAGCCGCTGGCCAAGTTCCTTCGCCGGCAGATCCGTCTCGGCCAATAGCCGTGATGCCACGAGGCGGACCTCGTCGATACTGACTGCTTTGTTGAACCGAGGGCGAAGTATCTTTTCGGCCTCGGTGTCCATGGCCTTCTGAGAGGTGGCGCGGAAAGAGACCGCATCGGCGGCGGCCACCGCCATGATGGTGCTTCGAAACAGCGCCATCCGCAGAACCGATCCATCGTTCATACACGCGTCGAGGGCTCTCGGATCGAAGGACATACTGCGACACCATAGAGCGAAGAACGCGGCCTGCGGATCCTGGCACTGGATCGCCAGGAGATCTGCTACTAAATCGACCACGGGAAGCGGTGAAGGTTCGAGCAGATGCTGCCTGTGCAAAAGGGTCCGGTTCCACTGCTCCATGGTCAACGTGCGCCGTTGTGACTTGGTCATCAGGTCATAGTCCTCCCGTCCGGTCACCTACCATCGTCCCGAACGAGTTGTCTCCGTGGCTGTCTCGTGGGCTGCAATGACCACGTCTTCCCTTGGTATGGAGTCACGCAGCAGATAGTCATCCACCATGAGGTCGACTTCTCCGATTCCGCCGAGATAGGTGACCTCATGAGCCGCGGATCCGGCCAGCACGATCATCCGGTCGTCCAGGAGCGCGGCGGTTTCGCGAGCTCCCGCCAACGGGCTGAAGACATCTCCCTCGGACTGAACGATGATGCCTTGGGAGTACCGCCGCTCGTGGAACATCGTAGGAAGTTCCGGACGCTCGTAGGAGACGAACGTCCCGACCCACGGCTGGACACGCATGACCCCAAAGCCGAACGGTGAGGAACTACGGGTGTCGCGCATACGCTCGTAATACACATCGAGATCCCGCGTCCAGACCGATTCGCACGTGGCTGCATCGAGAACGGCGATCCGGGTCGATCCTTCACGATCCTGTGGCCGCCAGATGGTCTGGGTCGAGACAGCCTCCGCCACGGCTGCGAGATCACTGCTTGCTACAGCGTTGCCAACCGTGGACGCCAGCTGCTGCAGATCCACCCACTTGCTCCGATCCGCTGTCATGCGTCCCACCGCACCGTCGAACAGTGTCCGCAGATGCCGCGCGCCGTCGCCGAGCCCGGCAATTCCGTGGGCCAATGCGTGCAGATACTGGTCGATGTCACCGATGGTCGAGCAACCCATCCAGTTGCCAGGTCCGGTCGCCAGCACCCATTCGGCCCACTGACCGCGGTTCCAGTCGAGAGAGATGATCCCACTCATGAACCGTTGCTCCCAGTCCCAGCACAGGTTCACGCTGGAGTCGAGGACTGTCTTCCCACACTCACCCGGAAACATCTCCCCATAGACGGCAGCGACCAGGCTTCCGTACGCCCAACCAATGAAGTGCAGGGCATCTTCTTGCATTCCTTGCCTGATCATGTCTAGATCACGTGCCGTGTTGCGGGTGGTGATGTGCTTGCGCAACTCACCGCCCCGGCCTGCCAGCGCTGATTCCCGGTCGCTTGCATCGATGGCGATCGCTTCGAACAACTCATCACCGGGGCGTGAATCGAAAGCAACCTTGGGAGTGACGACATCGGCGATGATCTGCGTGGAGTCGCCCATTCCGCGCAGATCTACGCCTAGGATGTCATACTCTGCGGATATGCGTTTGCCCAGAAACCGGTAGACAATATCCTTTCCCTCACCGTCATTTCCTCCCGGCCCACCGTTGACTGCGACGAGAACCCCTCTGCGCCGCAGTGGATTCTCGGCCCGCAGACGTTTCATCCGGAGTGTGATCGTGCCCGGTGCCACGCCAGAGTAGTCCATCGGGACATCCATTGCTGCTTCCTCGACCTGTACGTCCGAGGTAGCGTGCCATTCGATAGCCATAGGTATGCTTCTATCCCTCCTCTGACAGCGCCGCGGCTGCGTATGCCGCGAAACCTGTAGCGGCGCCGGAAATCATCTTGTGAGTGGATGCCGTGTAGGCATCGCGGAAGAATCGCTGAATTGCGGATGACTGACCGAAGGGAGAGGTACCGAGCAACCGGCTACTGCGCTGCATCGCGGCGACTGCATCGCGGGCCACTAGTGCCACGTGGCCGGCAACTTCTGGACCGACATAGCCTAGATCAAATTGCTCCGCCAGCAGCCGCAAACTTCGCTCGGTGTGCCATATCGATACCATCGCTTCTCCTGCCGCCGCCAGCACGTCCGTGCTCGGGTCTTTCAACCCTCCGAGATAGCACTTGAGAAGCCCTCGAAGCGCGCCGAGAAACGGCGCAAGGAACGTGAGGCCCGCGGTGGCAGCTACCGGAAGAGGGTCTCCCTCTTGTAGTCCGCTACCGGACATCGCCTTCGCCACGGGAACCGAGTGGTAATCCTGCACCCGGACACTCCTCAACACTGCGGTGTGTGAGCCGGTCGCACGCAGCCCGAGGGAGTTCCAGCTCCGCTCCACCTCGACATCGCTGCGGGCGACCACGAAGTAGCGTGGGGCGCCGTCTTCCCTCACCATCGCGCTGAGAAGCACATAGTCGGCGTCGATCACCCCGGAGACATAGGTCCAGCGACCGGACAAGCACCAGCCGTCCCCATCGCGAACAGCCTGACCCAAGGGTGGCAACCCAGCGGCTACCAGGACGGAGTGGTGACCGGACAGCAACGACTGCTCGACATCCCGGCCCAGAAAAGCCAGGATTCTGGCCGAGTGAGCGTGCACAGACGCCAGCCATCCCGTGGCAGGGCATACCTCGGACAGTGCCATGACGGCGGAGGTGAGATCAGCATATCTTGGGGAAGCGCCGTTCAGCAGAACAGGAATGGGCGACTTCCGCAGCAACTCCACCACCGAAGCAGCCGGTACACCATCGACGTCGGCACGTTCGGCGTGCAGCGCCGCCGCCTCTATCAATGCGGAGATACCGGGCAGGCTCCCCTCCGAGACAGCGTATCGCACGCCATCCGGAGCTCGCCAATATTCGATACCCAACCGGATCACCCTCTCATGTGCGGAAGCCGGCGACGACTGACCTCGTATTAACAATCAAACCGATTGCCATAGAGAGTGGCTCGAAGCCCGCTACATCGGCCGGTTGATCAACTGTTCCTCCGCATCGGTTCTAGTTGAACTTGAGCTGACTCCGTGACACTTGGAGCACCAGCCCGGATGGCTGCGCATGTACACGATGCCGAACGGAGAATCTCGGTGGAAAAAACAATCGATAGATACGCACAGTTAGCCGTGGTGTACGGCGAAGTCCTTAACTTCTATGCACGACAGATGCGATGGCTCGACAACCGTGAAATCGATATGTTCGCTTCTACATTCGTCGACGATGCCCTCCTGGTTCATCCCGACGGTACCTCTGACCGCGGCAGTGATTCGATTGCTGCGCGGCTCCGGGAGAAGGCACCAACGTTCGACGGACTGGTCGTTTGCCATTGGTTCGACAAGATACTCATCGAAGAACTCACTGAGAGAACTGTTTCGACATCTTATTATGCCATTGTCACGCGCACTAACAGCGAAGGCGAGACAAATCTGTCCAGCCCTTTCCTCGTGCGCGACATCCTGGTTCGCGGAGAAGAAGAAACCATTCGGACCGGGCATCGCACTATTTCGCTGATCGCGGCCTGAATTGAGCCCATTTTCGCATACCATCCGCGCCGAGAAAGAGGGATCTCCAATGACCCCCGAGGTCGCAAGTACTGAAAAAACCTTCCCGTACCCCCGCCAATGCCCTTTTGACAAACCCAGGGAGTACGAGACCTACAAGTCAGAGCCGATTCGCAAGGTGACGCTCCCAACCGGGCTGCAAGTATGGACGGTCACCGGCATGTCGGCTGTGCATGCACTACTGAAGGACAAACGGGTCAGCGCATCTCGCAAACACGACAACTTCCCGTTCTATTTCGATGCGCCCCCGGAGTTCCGCACCGAAACCTCATTCATCGGCTATGACGAGCCCGAGCACTCGAAGGTGCGGAACAAGGTCGCTGTAACCTTCACCGCCCGGCGCATCAGGCTGCTGAAGCCGCGCATCGAGGAGATCGTGGACCAGACGCTGGACAAAATGGCCGCGATGACTCCACCGGTGGACATGCACTACGTCTTCTCTCTGGAAGTGCCGATGACAGTGATCTGCGAACTACTGGGTATTCCCCAGGATCAGCATGCCTTCTTCGTCAAACATGGCACCGCTCTGCTAGGGGGACACAGTACTGAAGCTGAGCGCAAGGCAGCCATTGTCGAAGTGAACGACTATCTTTTCAATTTAGTTGCAATCAAGGAGGCCGATCCAGGCGATGATCTCATCAGCCGCGTCATCGAACAGTACCGGGCGAGCGGGGAGAGCTACGCGCCGATCGACATCGTCAACATGTGCCGGTTGCTCATGAACGGCGGACACGAAACGACAGCGAGCATGATCTCACTGGGAACCGCCTATCTACTCGAGCACCCCGACGATCTGAACGCCATGCTGGCGGACCCGGAGACTGTTCCCTCCGTTGTCGAAGAACTGGTGCGGCTGCTAGCCATCGGTGATATCGCGATCCCGCGCGTCGCTCTGGAGGACATCGAGATCGGTGATGTGGTCATTCCCGCAGGCGACGGCATCCTTTGCCTCGGCCTCGCCACTAACAGGGACCCCGAACTGTTCCCCTCTCCCGACAGCATAGATGTCGGGACGGCCTCGCGCCGTCACCTCGGATTCGGGCACGGCGTGCACCATTGCATCGGCGCCGATCTCGCTCGAACAGAAATGGAAATCGTATGGAAGAAGCTGTTTCAGCGCTTTCCGGAAATCGCGCTGGCAAAACCTTTCGACCAGATTCCCTCGAAAGAGGGCGCAGTCATCTACGGGCTGTGGGAACTCCCTGTGACTTGGTGAGGTGAGAGCTGATGCCGAAAATTACCTACGTCTCATCGAAGGGCGCTGAGACCGTCGTCGACGCCCCGGAAGGGGACTCGCTGATGCATGCGGCGGTGTGCAATGCCGTGCCCGAGATCATTGGCCAGTGCGGTGGAGGCGCGATGTGCGGCACCTGCCATGTATATCTGGACGAAGTGGATCCAAACGTGCTCCCGGCCATGCAGGAAGTAGAGGACGAGCTTCTTCAGGAAACCGCCTCTCCGCGAAGGGCTGCCTCTCGCCTGGGGTGCCAGATCCCTGTCGAGGGCTCCCTCGACGGAGCCCGGGTGCACACCCCACCAACGCAATTATGAACCGAAGCAATATCTACGCATCCTCCGACAAACGGACACTCGAAGTGACAGAGAATACTCACCAGCGGATGCACAGTATCTCCTGCCCGGCCTCAGCCGAAGATGTGTTTTCACTGATAGCCGACGCACGCAAGTGGCCGGTGATTTTCGGCCCGACCGTGCACGTCGATGTCGCCGACGCCGACGCCAGTAAGAACAGCACTGACGATCAGGGCATGTGTATCTGGGCACTCGCGCATGACCATATCCACAACTGGCGCTCGGTGCGGCGCGTGGATCCGGTCGCCAAGATCGTGCACTTCGAGCAGATTGAATCGCCGAAACCTCTGGCGGCGATGTCAGGAACGTGGACGGTGCGCCAAGGGCGGGAGGAAGCGGGTGGCTGCGAAGTCTCACTTCTGCACCGCTTCCAGCTGTCGGCGGACAGTGGTACTGATGATCTCAAGTATGTCGATGCCGCCGTGGACGATAACAGCGCTCGCGAATTGTCCGCCTTGCGGAGGGCCACTGAAGGTGAGAGCAGCTGCATATTTTACGAATTCACCGATCGCCTCGGATTTCGTGGCGCGTCACCGGAAGCGGTGCTGGACTTCATCTGGGACGGACACGAATGGCCGGTACGTTTACCCCATGTGGAGTCCGTCGAGCTGCGGACCGACGGAAACGATACCCAGCGGTTGACCATGGTGACACGGGCAGCCAATTCCTCCACGCATACCACCGAGTCGTATCGTGTCCGCGTGGCAGAGTCAAGAATCATCGCCTACAAGCAGACAGCTCCGCCCGCTACCCTCACCGCCCACGCTGGCCGTTGGTCGGTCGTGCCCGCGGAAACGGGCGATCCGTCGAACTGGATCTTGCAGTCATGGCACGGCGTGCTGATCGACCCTCGAGCCTGTCGTGATTTGCTGGGGGCTCCCGATGCTACTACTGCAGACATCAGGCGAGCGGTACGCAAAAACTTGGGAGGTAATAGCCGCACAACAATGCGCGCCGCTGTCAGTTTTGCGGAGAGGGTAAGCGGAACCAGCCGAACCACACGAGGGGGTCTGTCAAGTTAACGGCCCTGTCCCACTTTCGGTGGTAACGAATCCTGGCCTACCCCAACAGGATTCGGTGCCGGAGTAGAGGAAATCCCTCGCGGCCGTATATTTGCCGTTTGATCAGCTTCGTTTTCGTATTGACACCTTCGCATGGACCGTTGCTGTAGGGCAGGTATGATCAAGACTTCGGACTGATAGATCAGATCATCCGGAAAGGCGCTTTCCTTCCCGTCATCCACAGGTCCTGATCATTGCTCAGTGAGGTTCCGGCTTATGTGAATGTCACCGGTTGGCGGGCTGGATGATCACTGGCCGTAGTCTGCCGCAGGTGCCGGGCCGGGGCTGGCTCGTGAGGTTCCTGCCGCCCGTTCGGGCTGGCTCGCCGGGGGTTGGTGCTCCGGCTCGGCACCGGCCGCGGGCCTGACTCAACAGAGGTGTGGGACACACAGGCCGAAAGCCGGAATGTCACCCGCGGCTTCCTATATCCGACGAGGAAACAAGGAGACGTGGTTGACGGTGGTGATCGGGGTCGACCCGCACAAGTCCACTCATACGGCGGCAGCGCTGAATGAGGCAACCAACAAGACGCTCGAGACGATCCGGATCGATGCCACTCTCCCCGAGTATCGGCGACTTCTGTTGTGGGCGAAAAGATTTCCCGAAAGACGCTGGGCTGTGGAGAACGCGTGGGGTCTGGGCCGGCACCTTGCCCAATGGCTGATCACCCACGGTGAGACGGTCATCGACGTGCCATCCACGGCCACTGCGCGGGTCCGGGAATTGTCGAGGGGCGAGCGGCGCAAGAACGACAACATCGACGCGGCCGCGGCGGCCAGTGTGGCGGCGTTGCACGGCGATGCGGTGCCTGTCGAGGCCGAGGGCTCGAGCACCGCGCTGCGAATGCTCGATGAGCGGCGCACGAATCTGACCCGGCAGCGCATCCGGACAGTCAACCGACCTGCACGCGGTGATGCGAGAGTTGCTGCCCGGTGGCGTATCCACCGATCTGACCGCGAACCAGGCCGCCGATGCGTTACGGCGGGTCCGCCCGTCCTCACCGGTGGAACACGCCCGCAAGGAACTCGCCCGTGACCTCGTCGCCGATGTGCGGGCTCTGGACGCCCGGCTCAAGGCCAACCAGCAGCGCATGCGCGACACCGTCGCGGCGACGACCTCGACACCAAGATGCTCGCGCAGCCAGTCGGCGAGGGTGTCGGCCTTGCGGTCGGGTAGCGCGTCGACGCGTTCGTGGGTGTCGGCGTCGATCACGATCGTCGAATACGTGTGCCGACGCCGTAACACGAAGTCGTCGACCCCGGTCACCGCAGGGACCGACCGCTGCGGCAGCAGGATCCCAAGCAGCACCCGGATAGCGGTCTGCCTGGACAAACCCACCGACAGCGCCCTCAGCAAGCGGACACCGGCCCGCCCGACCAACTCCCGCACCACCGACCGGACCGATCCGTTCAACCGGGCGGTGCGACGCTGATACCACTCCAACACACCGGGCACCTGTTCACGGAACGTGCCGCGACAGTCCACCGTCGGGCACACGAGCCGACATATCCGCACCCGCACCACCACCGGGCGGCCATCCAGCGGCACGTCGGCCACCGTCCGCTGCTGATATCCGTGAACCCGCACAGACACGGCACCGCAACCCGGACACGCAGCCGGACGACCGACCGTCCTCGCCCGCACCCAGACCCCGCATGCCCTCATCGACTACTTCCTCCACCACCAGCGGTGACAACCCCGAAAACACCACAGCAGCAGGCACATCCACTACGCACACCACGACATAGTGCGTCACAGCAGCATCACCACCGAAATAGGGACAGAGCCGAAAGTGAGACAGAGCCGAAGTTCAGACAGTCCCCTATTCCAGGTGCACAAATATAGTAAGTTAAACCTTGGAGTTTTACTGATCAGTGCGACGTTGATATCCGGCAACGATCAGGCAGCCGCGCACGACCGAAAGAGGATTCCCAACATGTCAGAGTCGCTCGCCCCGACCTCGTGTCATCGGGCCGTCTCGCCGCGACCTACTCCGCCGAAACCAGCGACAGCGGGCCGGGAGCTGGAGGAGGAACTGCGGCAACGGATTGCTTCGGGCAACCTACCACCCGGCTATCAGCTCCCGACCGAACGCGAACTGTCCACCCATTACGGGGTCAGCCGCAATACCGCTCGGGAAGCGTTGCGTGCGCTGGCCAGTCAAGGCTTGCTCGAGATCAAACGCGGCGTTACCGGCGGAACCTTCGTAGCCACCCCGACAGCGGCAGAGGTGAGCGGCTCGCTGCAGACATCACTGACAATGCTGGTCAACTGCTCCGATCTGTCGGTCGCGGATCTGGTTCAGGTACGTGAGATCTTCGAGATCCCCGCAGTCGAAATCGCCGCGTTCACCCGTACCGACGAGGAGCTCGACACGATAAGAGAGTCGCTGTTCGAGTCGAGCCGGCCCAATCCGGCAGAGGTATTCACCGAGACCAGCGGTTTCCATAGGAGGATCATCCGGGCCGCTCACAACCCGCTGCTGGAAATCGTGACCGAGCCGGTCTTCCGGATCCTCGGTGAGCGGTTCACGCGAGCGAAAGCTCCTCGCGCTACCTGGGAAATCGTCGACCAAGAGCACCGTGAGATCCTCGGACATCTCGAAGTGCGCGACCAGGCAGGTGCGCGTGAGGCCATGCGCGCGCACCTGCGCGGGTTGCGGGTTCACTACGAAGGTATGGAGAGTTGACGGTACGAAGTGTCGGCGCCGCTCACCCCATTGACATCCAAAACATTGGAGGTTTACGCTGAAGGTGGCTGTTCAATAGCCCGACAAGTCGGCACCGATACACTGCTGTCGAGTCGGTCGCACAATCCCATGCAGATTTGGCATGCGCAAGTAGTGCCCGCGCCCTTTGCCGGCTGCCCCACTCGGGAAAATGACCAGTGCGGTTGCGTCCAGCAGAGTGCCGTATCACGGAGAAGCGAAAGGTGTGGTCATGGCACAGAAGACAGGGTGGAACGGACGGTTCTTCGAAGATTTCCAGGTCGGGGATGTCTACGAGCACCCACTGGGAAGAACCATCACCGAGGTCGACAACACGTGGTTCACGTTGCTGACCATGAATACTGCCGAGATGCATTTCAACGCCGAGGTCGGCGCAGCCTCGGAATTCGGCGGCTCACTGGTCAACTCGACACTGACTCTGGCTATCACTGCTGGTCAGAGTGTTATCGACACATCGTATAACGCGGTAGCCAATCTCGGTTGGGACGAGATCCGGCTCGTGAAGCCGGTTCTCGCCGGAGACACGCTCTGGTCGGAATCCATCGTGTTGGAGAAGCGGGAATCGAAAAGCCGCCCCTACGCAGGCATAGTCACGATCAAGACGCGCGCTGTCAATCAACATGGCGAGGATGTTCTGACCTACAAACGAACGTTCATGGTCTACAAAGCCGACGCTCACGAACGTCCGCAGGGGAACCGACCGAGGCCGATACGCCCGATCGCCGATTCGGTCGGCGACGAGGTGTCGTCGTGACCCCCCTCGCGAACCTCAGGATCATCGCCTTGGAGCAATACGGGGCAGGCCCTTTCGGCTCCCTGCAGTTGGCCGATCTCGGTGCTGACGTCATCAAGATCGAAGACCCGGAAATGGGCGGTGACGTGGCTCGCTATGTCCCGCCGTATGCGGAAGAGGAGGATTCGCTGTTCTTCGAGTCCCTCAACCGCAATAAGCGCAGTATCAGCCTCGACATCAGATCGCGTGATGGACGATCGGTATTCGAAGACCTTGTCCGTCATGCCGATGCGGTCTACTCCAACCTACGCGGGGATGTGCCTGCGAAACTCGGCATCCGATACGACGACCTCAAACATGTCAACCCTCGCATCGTGTGTTGTTCGCTGTCCGGGTTCGGCAGAACCGGACCGAGGGCGCACGACCCTGGCTACGACTATATCCTGCAGGGATATACGGGATGGATGGCGCTGACCGGAGAACCCGGCGAGCCGCCACAGAAGTCGGGACTGTCGCTGGTGGATTTCAGCGGCGGCCTGGTAGCGGCACTATCCCTGCTGGCAGGCGTGCACGCGGCACAACGGGACGGCGTCGGCGCCGACTGTGATCTCAGTTTGTTCGATACCGCGATCAGCATGCTGTCCTACCTCGCTACATGGCATCTCACCAAAGGATATGAGCCGGAACGAACCCGAAGGTCGGCGCATCCGTCACTGGTCCCTTTTCAGATCTTTGCCGCAGCAGATGGCTGGCTTGTCATCGGCTGCGCGAAGGAGAAGTTCTGGAAACGGCTCACCGAGGTCATCGGTCGCCCCGAACTGGCAGAAGATCCCCGATTCGCCACTTTCACCGACAGGCTGGCCCATCATGACGAGCTCGAGGTTATTCTCGACAGAGCACTCGGTGCGGAGACCGTGCGCACCTGGCTAACTGTCATGCGTGCGGTTTCGATTCCCTGCGCTCCGATTCACACTGTGGCCCAAGCATTGGCAGACCCGCACACCCGCGCCCGAGACATGCTGATCACCACTGACCATCCGCGATTCGGGCACACCACGCATGTCAACTCGCCCGTCCGCGTCGGCCTGCCGCGCACTCGACATCGTCGCGCGCCCTACCGTGGCGAGGACACCGAAAGCATTCTCACCACTGTGCTGGGGTACTCATCCGAGCGGATCGCCACACTCCTTCGGACAGGGGTTCTCGGATAATCGGATGCATTCGCTCAGTCATTGCTCGGCTCGCAGGGATATCAACTGTGCTACACAGTCCAGTGGTCAGGGTCGGCGCTCAGGTCGTGATACCGAATAAGCCGGTGGGGCTGGTGGCGACCACGGTGGGAGTAGCGGTGCCGGTGATCGGCGCCGACACCACCTGACCGGTGGTCTGGTCGGTGAGGAACAGGATGCTCCCGGAGGCGGTGATATCCACAGGGAACGACAGTCCGGTCACCAGAGGGGTAGCCGTGCCGCCGCCTACCGGCACCGTCGACACCTGACTGGCTGCTGCCTCGCAGAGGTAGAGAAGGTTACCGATCCGGACGAGACCCACGGGAATGCTCAGACCTGATGCCAGCACGGTTGGTGTGCCCCCGGTTCGCGGCACAGAGTACACACTGCCGAAGCCGAGGCTATCGGTGAAGAACAGCAGGCCACCGTAGGTGTAGGGCAGCGCGTTGCTGATGCCGTCCACGGAGGTGACAGTGACACCGACCGTGCCGGTGCCGGGTGGAGCGATGGCGTTGATCCGGGTATCGGAAACGATGGTGAAGGTGGTCGCCGCCGCCCCGAACCGCACGGTCAACGGGCCGGTGAACCCGCTTCCGAAGATCTCCACCGTGTTGCCGCCGGATTCGGGACCGGAGATCGGGTTGATTGCGGTGAGCATGGGTGGGGCCAGCAGGGCCGCCGCGACCGCCGCGAACCCCGATTGGGTCGGCACCCCATCGGTGATCCCGAGTATGCCGGTGGGGCTGGTGGCGACCACGGTGGGGGTGGCGGTGCCGGTGATCGGTGCCGACATCACCCGGGTGGTGCCCACGTTGGTGATGAACAGAGTGTTGCCGGAGACGACGATATCCGCGGGGAACGACAATCCGGTCACCAAGGGGGTCGGCGTGCCGCCGCCTACCGGCACTGTCGACACCCGACCGGCAGAGAATTCGCAGATATAGAGGAGGCTACCGACCCGAATGAGACCAAGGGCAACGTTCAGGCCGGATGTCAGCACGGTCGGTGTGCCCCCGGTTTGCGGCACCGAATACACCCTGTTGCCGCCGTCGGTGAAGAACAGCAGGCCTGCACCGCCGTAGGTATAGGGCAGCGGATTGCTGGTGCCGTTCAGCAGGGCTGTGACGGTGACCTCCACAGTGCCGGTGCCGGGTGGGGCGATGGCGTCGATCCGGGTATCGGAGACGATGGTGAAGGTGGTCGCCGTCGCCCCGAACCGCACGTCCAACGGGCCCGCGCCGACGAACCCGCTGCCGAAGATCTGTACCGTATTGCCGCCAGAGGTGGGACCGGAGCTGGGGTCGAGTGAGGTGAGCTCTGGCGGCATCAGTGGCCTCCAACGAAGAAAAGTGGTTGTTCTGCAGTGGATGTCGATGTGAACGCACCACTGTTGCATCCAGTAACCCACTGGCAGTGGCAGTTTCACAATGAATTCCTGGTCGCGGTTTCGCAACGAATCCCCTGACCGGTTCTTCGTTCTGGCCCCGATACTGAAAGCCGTTGTATACGAACTCGACGCGGAATTCGCGACTGCCACCATCCGGTGGCTGTCGGAAAACGTGTGAGAACACGCACGAGAGGCTGAACGAAAATTTTTCGTGCCATCCGAATCGGCTACAGACGGTCTCCATCTGCGACCGACACTCCGAAGCCCGGTACGACGCGCTCAACTCCTCCGAGGCGGGATTCTCACTCTCGCGACGCGCTCACGTAATGGTTTTCCGGAAGAAGGCTATTCTTGTGGTCGAAGCCCAGTGGGTGCGTTGATCGCGTCGCGGACGCTGGATTCTTCATGGCCGAGATATGTAGGGTCTGGGCGGGCGACCATTTCGAAGACGGCTTTGGTGGCGGCGAGTTGATCACGAAGCCAGCATTTGCGGTAGATGAAGTTGTGCGGCTGGGTGGAGTCGCTGACACCGGTGGTCTCGATACCCGCGCTGCGACACAAGGCGATGGTACGTGGCAGGCTGAAATCCTGGGTGACCACGATAGCTTGGCGGACACCGAAGATCCGGTAGGCCCGCACGCAGGACTCATAGGTGCTGAAACCGGCGTAGTCCAAAGCGATCTTGGCCTCGGGCACTCCTTTTCCCAGTAGATAGCGGCGCATGGCGGTGGGTTCGTCGTAGGTCGAGGTGCCGTTGTCGCCGGTGAGTAAAAGTGCCTTCACCTTGCCGGATTCGAGTAAGCGGCGACCGATGTCGAGACGAGCGGCCAAGTACGGGGATGGTTCGCCGCTGGCGTAGACTTGGGCGCCAGGAACGATTGCGACCTCGGCCGCAGGAACAGTCTCGACGGAATATTCAACAGCGCCGGCTTGTGAGCGGATCCACCCTACCGAGCCGACTGCCACTGCGGCGACCGCTGTTACTACGAGCACGATTAGTCGGAGTGCCACGCGGGCCCGAAGCCAGGATGGGAGCTTCCCCTTGATGTGTGTTATACGGTCGCGAAAACCCATTCGAAAAGTCTGCCAGGCAAGCCCTTCACCCGCTACACGGGTAAGACCAGGCGTCCGCTCGGCGCAACCAGCGACCCACACCACAATAGAGCGTATTCACGGTCGATAGCCATACTGTCGACTGTCGAACGAACGAGCGGTACAGCAGTCCGAGCCACATCACTCCTTCCGCATCCTGGTCGACAGTCCAGATGTAGTCGAGCCGATCAACGACTGGGCCGACAATGCATATAGAACTGTTATCAAGAACAATTCTTCACTCTGGGTAGTCGAGACGAGTCCGGATACCTATTCTGAGGATGGATTCGCGCGCGGCAGTCCGGTATTTTCACCGCATCCGCTGCCCGCGCTCAGTTACGCGCCGACAAGGAGTGATGTGGCATGAGCGCCTTCGATCTCACCTATCCGCGAGACATGGTCGGTTATGGGAAGAATCCTCCGCACCCGCAATGGCCCGGTGATGCGAATATCGCGGTGCAATTCGTTCTCAATTACGAGGAGGGCGGTGAGAACTGTGTACTCGACGGGGATCAGGAATCGGAGAGGTATCTCTCGGATCTCGTTCCAGCGGAGGCATTTCCCGACCGGAACATGGGTATGGAATCGATGTTCGAGTACGGATCACGGGCCGGGGTATGGCGAGTGCTACGAGCGTTCGAGAGCCGCGGCATTCCACTGACGATCTTCGGAGTCTCCCGCGCGTTGGAGCGCAATCCCGCGGCGGTGGCGGAATTCAAGCGACTCAACTGCGAGATCGCCTGTCATGCGCTGCGCTGGATCGATTACCAGACAATGGCCCCTGAGTCCGAGCGGCAGCACATCGATGAGGCGGTACAGATCATCACGAAACTGTTCGGCGGGCCGCCGCGCGGCTGGTTCACCGGGCGATGTTCACCGCAGACCCGTGAGCTGCTGGTCGCACACGGCGGCTTCACCTACGATTCCGACTCGTTCGCCGATGACCTGCCGTACTGGGTGAAGGTGGACGATCAGGATCATTTGGTAGTGCCGTACACCCTGGAAGCCAACGATATGCGGTTCTCCTCCCCCGCGGGTTTCGCCAACGGCGAGGAGTTCTTCGCCTATCTGAAGGATGCCTTCGATGTGCTCTACGCCGAAGGGGCAGCGGGCGCCCCACGAATGCTCTCAGTGGGCTTGCACTGTCGCCTCTCCGGCAGGCCCGCCCGCGTAGCAGCACTGCACCGCTTCCTCGATTACGTCCAGTCACATGACAAGGTCTGGACTACCCGACGAATCGACATCGCCGATCACTGGATGAAAGTACACCCACCGAACTGAGCGCGGCGCCTTTCACGCTGTGTGACAGGACGATGCGTGACAATCAGTATGCTGAAGCCGTGATTACGCTCAGGAAAGAAGACGGCGCAGCAGACCTCGCAGGAATCACCGAGCTGCACGTAGGGGTGAGCTGGGACCCTTCCTCTGGTACGAGCGGTGGCGCACTCGGTTGGGCCCGCCGCAAGCGCGGTGTGGACCTCGACCTGATCGCCATCCTCATGCAGGGCGGTGAACCGGTGCGCTTCGCGGGTCTGGATTCACTGGATCCGTTGGGCAACGGCGCGGTCCTGCACACCGGCGACGAACAGACCGGCGCCGCCACCGGTGATGACGAAACTGTCCGCGTCGTCTTCGGCAATGTCCCCCCATTCATCGACGCCATCGTCTTCGTCGCCGCGGCATTCAAGAAGGGCAGCTCCTTCGAAAAGGCGAACAACGTCTCCTTCAAGATCTATGACGCCACCGGCGGAAGCAATCAGCAAGTCGCCGACATCTGGCCCTCGCTACTCGGTGCCGACAACGGCAATGCCGTCGCTCGCGCGTTCCGCAACGGTGACCAGTGGCAACTGGAAGTGCTCAACCGACAAGGAAAAATCAAGCAGGGCGACATGCAGGCGCTGCTGCACTTCGCATTACAGTAGCGATAGTGTCGAGCTCGGCAGCATCGCCGCTGCTCGACTGTGATGCTGTCCGGTCTCCGAGCGACTCGGCGACTGGACAGCATCGGTGTCACAATCCAACGTGCGCCGGAACCGCTTTCCGTTGTCTACGTGCCATGGCGATGCGACGTCCGATGACGCCCTGCTGTGGGGCGAACAAGTACACGGCAGCGAAAGCGATGCCCTGAACCACCACAACCATCCCGCCCGGCGCTGTATCGAGGTGATAGCTCAGATACAGGCCGGTGACGGCGCAAGCCACCGAAATGATGGGGGCGATGGTCAGCATTCGGCCGAAGCGATCGGTGAGTAGATAAGCGGTCGCGCCCGGGATGATCAGCATGGCCACTACGAGGACGACGCCGACTGCTTGGAGTGCGACGACAGCGGTCAGGGCCAGCAGGCCTAGTAGGGCTGTGCCGAGCAGCCGGGGGTTGAGGCCTATGGCGTGCGCATGCGTGGGGTCGAAAGCATACAGCGTGAAATCACGACGCTTGAGTATCAGCGCGGCGAGGGTTATCGCCGCGAGAGTCACAATCTGTACCAATTCGGCACGGCTGACGCCGAGTAGATTGCCGAACACGATGTGGTTGAGGTCGATCTGGCTGGGCGTCACGGAGACGAGCACCAGACCGAACGCGAACAGTGTCGTGAATACGATGCCGATAGCCGCGTCCTCTTTGACACGGCTGGTATCTCGAACCACTCCGATCAACGCGACCGCAAGGAACCCGAACACGATCGCACCCACCGCGAACGGAAGCCCGATGATGTAGGCCAGCACCACACCGGGCAGCACTGCGTGGGAGACCGCGTCTCCCATCAAGGACCATCCGATGAGTACCAGCCAACAGGACAACACCGCGCACACCAGTGCCGCTGTCACGGTGGTCGCCAATGCGCGCACCATGAACTCGTACCGAAGGGGGTCTATGAAAATCTCTGTCAGGCTCATTCGTCTATCTATCTCGCATTCGGCCGGGCTCACACCCGGCTCATCACATCCAAGCCGAACGCCCTGGCGAGGTTCTCCGGCCGCAGTACCGTCTCCGGATCGCCCTGGGCGAGCACCGTCCGCATCAGCAGCACCGCCTCATCGGCGAGGCCGGGCAGAGCCTGCAGGTCGTGCGTCGATACCAAGATCGTGGCGCCGTCGGAGGCAAGTTCACGTAGCAGCCTGGTGATCGTAGCCTCCGAGCGTTTGTCCACCCCCGCGAATGGCTCGTCGAGCAGCAGGATGGTCGCACCTTGCGCCAGGCCACGCGCCACGAAGGCACGCTTCTTCTGCCCGCCGGACAACTGGCCGATCTGCCGGTCGGCGAGATCGGTCAATTCCACGCGCTCCAGTGCATGCGCGACAGCCTCGCGATCAACCCGACGCGCTCGACGGGTGAACCCGAGGTGTCCGTAACGGCCAGTCATCACCACGTCGTACACCGAAAGCGGGAAGCTCCAGTCGACGTCCTCGCTCTGCGGCACATAGCCGAGCACACCGGCTCGTCGGGCCGCTACCGGTGCCGCGCCTGTGACCCGCACCGCTCCTCGGTCGGGTCGTACCAGGCCCATGATGGTCTTGAACAACGTCGACTTGCCTGATCCGTTCATACCGATCAGACCGCAGACCCGGCCAGCGTCCACGGTGAGGTCGACTCCGTCGAGCGCGGACACCTCGCCGTAGCGGACGGTGACACCGCGCATCTCGATCGCCCGCGTGCTCATGTTCGTTCTCCGGTCAGTGCGGAACCGATTACCTGCGCGTCGTGGCGGATCAAATCCAAGTAGGTCGGCACAGGGCCGTCGGCCTCCGACAGCGAATCGACGTACAACACACCACCGAACACGGCGCCAGTAGCCTCGACTACTCGCTGCATCGGTGCGTCCGATACTGTGGACTCGCAGAATACGGCGGGCACCCGATACTGCCGGACGAAATCGATAGCCGATGCGATCTGTTGCGGTGTGGCCTGCTGTTCGGCATTGACCGCCCAGATGTATTTTTCGGTGAGCCCCGCGTCCCTGGCCAGATAGGAGAATGCGCCCTCACAGGTCACCAGGGCACGCTCGTTCGGTGGCAGCGTGTTCAGCGTCCCGACGAGTTCATCATGCACTGTGCGTAGTTCGGCCTTGTACTTGTCGCCGTTGTCGCGAAAAGCGTCCGTATGCTCCGGCGCGAGTTCACTGAATGCCCGCACCATGTTGTCGACGTAGATCTGCGCGTTCTGTGGTGACATCCACGCGTGCGGGTTCGGCATGCCCTGGTAGGCGTCCTCGCTGATCCCGATCGGTGTAATGCCGTCGCTGACGACGACGTGCGGCACCCGCACATCGGAAACGAATTGGGCGAACCAAGCTTCCAGGTTCAAACCGTTGTCCAGGATCAGATCAGCCCGCACTGCCTTCTTGATGTCACCTGGCGTCGGTTCGTAACCGTGGATCTCGGCGCCCACCTTGGTGATCGACTCGACGGTCAAGTGCTCGCCCGCCACATTGCGCGCGATATCGGCCAGTACCGTGAACGTAGTGAGCACCACGGGCCGATCACTACCGCCCTCCTTGCTTTCCCCGCACGCGGTGAGCGCAATAGCCAAGGCGCTCACCGCAACTGACACAACTACCCGGCGCGCGCGCCGGGCACGCAAACGGTGGAGCCGAACTTTCATACCCCGAGACAATAATATTCGCCTTACCGAACTTACAAGTTCGTGTTGCGAAAGTGTGACTTGTCCGGTAATGAGCGTCACTCCCGACTCGAGGGCGCTATAGGCACCCGAGTGCCGGTGACCACTATCTCCCTGGCCGACAAGGACCCGATCGGTCATTGTCGGGCCCCCGGTTCAGCGCATTACACCAGGAGAGCCTGCGACTCGGGAAAGACGACGGGCAAAGCACTCAATGCGCGATGAAACGGGCCCGGTCGCCAGGCCAGCTCGCATGGAGGCACGGCCAGGCGTATCTCGGGCAAAGCATCGAGTAATTGGTCGATCGCATCCTGGGCGATCAGATAGGACAACGAATTGGCCGGACACATATGCGGCCCGTTACCGAAGGCCAGATGAGCGCGATTGCCCAGGTACTCGTCTGTACTGATCGTCGGGTCGGTGTTGCAGGCGGCCATGCCGATCACGACTGGTTGCTGGGCGGGCAGCCAGACATCATCGATCAGAATCGGCTGCTTCGGGAATCTGATACAGAGGTTCGAAATCGGCGGATCGTTGAACAACACCTCGTCGAGGGCATCCCGGGGCGACAGACTTCCACCGAGCACACTGCCGCCGAACCGTTCGTCGCTGAGAACCAGCAACAAGGTGTTGACGATCAGATTCTGCTGCGGTTCGATGCCTGCCCCGTACAAAGTGGCCACCTGATGCACCAGCTCCGTATCGCTCAGCTCGGCTGGATGCCGCAGTAGCCGTGTCGCCATGTCGTCGCCGGGTTCAGCGCGCTTGAGTTCGATCAACTCCGCCATCGCCTCGAGCAGTGTCGTGTTTCCACGGTCGGCGTCGACACCTTCTAGGATCGCGGCCAACCCGGTCGCGGCGCGCTGCGCCAGTTCTGCCGGACAACCGAGTAGGGCGTTCAGCACTGCGAAAGAGAGCGGGAACGCGTACTGGCGGATCAAGTCTGCCGATCCGTCCGCACAGAACGAGTTGATCAGCGGCACCGCGACTTTCGCTACAGTCTCGTGCAAGTCATAGTGATCGACCGCCCTCAAACCCGCGATATTTGCCTGCCGATAGCGGGCATGCGCGGCGCCGTCACTGCGTCGCGCGTTCGGCCGCCACTGCATAATCGGCAACACCGGACAGTCGGCGGGAACGTTCTGCTGCCAAGTACGTGGATCGGCTGGAAAATGTTCCGGATCGTTCAAGATCCGCACTGCGGCGTAGTATCCGATCACCAAGGTCGCAGGCACTCCCGGCGCCAGCTCTACCGGCACCAACGACCCGTATTGCTTACGCATCTCGCGATAAGCGCCATGCGGGTCTGCGGCGAACTCCGGCAGATGCAACGGAATCCGCGGGCCGTCGGTGTCGAGCGGCGAACTGTGCGATGCACGGCCGGATGAGCTGTGCGCTGAGATCGGGGACATCGTCATCGGAGAAGCTCCATGTGGTCGAACTACAAGCCCAGGCGAGCCTATGCAGCTTCTCGATCGAATGTACCGAAACCCACTCAACGGGTGGGTAATTCACTCGTACTGCCGCATACGAGCCTTCTGCGGCGTCCATAGTCCGCGCTTGCCGACAGCGGCGACCTGGATGGCGCGATGCCGCACACAAAGCGCCCGCTGCCTTCTTCGAACTGACCGAGGCTTCGTAGTGGGTGCCCAGCGATACCCTCCGCAGGGGTGGGATGCTGTCGCGGTACTCGCAACTACCGTTCAAGCTGGAATAACGCCAGCAACGGAATAATGCCAAGAACCACCGAGATGGACATACTTTTCATCGATGTATTTCCTGAGCCGAGGTTGACTTCTGGGTAGATAGGAGAAACTGCTGAGGGTCCATGGGTAGTTCCTGAGAAAATAGAATGTGCACTCTCCATCGGGTCCACGCTCGATGTGGTGGAAGGTATACACGCCGATCTTCTCAGTCTTGTAAGGAGCGCCGAGCCGCCCACTGTCGAGCGTGTCACACATAGTGGCCGCCCGATCCATAGCGTCTCGTGACACCAGCCAACCGATCCGGCCTGGGATCTGGAACCAGCTCAGCGCCAAAGTAACCGCGATGAGGCCGGGCACCAGAAGCCCGAACCGCCGCCATCCCGTGTACAGCCTGACACCGACGAGAGCGAGCACCGCCCACGCCACCACCGGTACGGTGACCGCGAAGCCTGCCACCAACCAACCGATCCGACTCGAGAACTGGAACCAGTTCAGCGCCAATGTAACCGCGATGGAAATGGGCACCAGAAGCCCCAACCACCACCACCTGTACAGCATGCCACCGATGAGAGCGAGCACCAGCCATATCACCACAGGTACGGTGACCGCGACGCCAGAGAAAAACTCGATTTCGTCATCGTCGAACGCTGTCACGTCTGCCCATAGGAACCATAGGCAGCACATAAGCGTCAAGATGGCCGGTACCGTCATCGCCACTTTCCAGGCCATAGGAACAGAGCTTTCCGGAACAGAATCCTCACTCACAAACGCCGAATCTACCGAATATTGCAGAGTTTGATCGTTCCCGATGTTCGTTTGACCGGAGCCGTATGAGGGTTGTTCATATATTCTGATTCGACGCTTCCGATTGACTTGCCGCACCAGCTTTCACGGCTGTAAGGTGTTTCGCCTCCGGGTTTTTGAGCAGGAGGTTCGGAAGGAAATCGAACGCGGATGGTGAGTTTCTTCGTCGAGCAAGGGGATCAGCTCGTGGCCGAACGGTTGGCGGTCAGCCCGTGGGCGTCGACCATGCTGAGCGGGACGGGGGTATGCGGTCTGCTCGCTCGTGAGCTCGAAACCCACTGCCCCGATGGTTTCGTCCCGGCACGGTTCACGGTGGACTTGTACCAGCCGGTGATGAATGCCGCCTTCGATCTGGGCAGCATGATGGTTCGTCGGGGCTCGCGGATCACCGTCGCCGACGCGTCGTTGCGCCAGGACGGCCGGGAGCGTGTCCGAGCGACAGTGGTGTTCCTGGCCACGGGCGAGCAGCCACCAGGGCGAGTATGGAGCCCGAACGAGAACCTGCCGATGCCTCAGGAGAGCTGTGTGTCACCCGACGGCTCGCCACCGCTGTTCAAAAGCGGCGACCACGACTGGACCGGAGATTACGCGACGAATCAGAATGCCGAGCGCAAAGCCTCCTGGCACAATCTGCCGCCGCTGGTAGCCGGGGAGTCGATCACCCCGTTTCAACGAGCCGCGATTCTCGGCGACGCTACCAACCACGTATGCCACTGGGGCTCTGAAGGCGCCGGCTATATCAATGCCGATGTGACCGTGACCCTTTCCCGACTTCCTATCGGCTGCGAGCTAGGTCTGCGCGCCGACCGCACCATCGCCTCGGCGGGCATCTCCATCGGCAGCGCGATTCTCTACGATCGCACCGGCCCTGTCGGCACCTGCGTAGTGACCACACTGTCCAACGCCCGTCGCCGAATCGACTTCGCGAGTACCACGAGCACCGAACTCGCCGACGAGCCACACTGATCAGCCGACTCCAAAACGCTCCCGCTGGCTCTTTACGGCATCTGATCGATGTCGATATCTCGATCGATACGGGTGAGTAAAGGTCCGCGGCCGGTCGCGACCGGCCACCCTCGACCGACTGCTTCGACTACTGTGTGCGCTGCTGAGATCTTCTCGCGTTCCGCACCGCGCAGTCTCGACAACAATATTCCACACTGGTGGGCGGCATCGACGTCGAGTTCAGTGACGATCGTGTTCGGCAAACCGAGCACCACATCCAAGATGTCGGTGTCGCAGTCTTCCAAGCGCGCTCGAGTCTCGGTGAGCACCGCCGCGGGCACAACCAACACCCCGTCGGTGAGCACTACGCCCCACACCACCGACTCCGGGTACGGCTGCCGCTGGCACGCACCGACCAAGGCGGCCACGTCCAGCACATAGCCGCCCACAGCGGGACGCATCAAGCTGCGCCGGTGATCAGATCCGGCCGCCCTAACCGGTGCAGCACCTGCGCCACCGTGTCAGTCGGCGGCCGGCCACCGAACACGGCCTCCAGCTTGGCCAGCGATGCCTCACGATTCATTCGCTGCTGCACTGACTCGGCGACATATCCGGACACCGAGTCGATCTCGCCCGACTCAGTCCATCGAGACAGAGTGTCAGCCACCTGCTCCGGGACCGTGATGGTGATCTTCCGAGTCCTCGCCATACCAGAATCGTAGTACATACATACCGAAAAGTCTGGTTGACCGACATCGAAGGCGATCCGGCAGCACTCCCGGCGGAATCGGGTGGCGAGAGG
Organism: Nocardia sp. TBRC8007; assembly: GCF_056629435.1. Lineage (NCBI taxonomy): Bacteria > Bacillati > Actinomycetota > Actinomycetes > Mycobacteriales > Nocardiaceae > Nocardia > Nocardia sp. TBRC8007. Next base: position 49,955 of record NZ_JBWSOR010000023.1, read on the forward strand.
ACCTAATGGTTCTATTGAAGAGACAGCCTTCATCCGCCAGGCCTGTTCGCCGTCGTCTACCGCGTCCATCCGCACTACACACCACGACTCACCGAGCGTACTGGCAGCGCGGCCGAGGCGGCCATACGTCAAGTAGTCGTCGGCGCCCTGGTCGAACTGATCACCGACTGAGAAGGCGATCTCGATGCCGCGTTGGGGCAGAATTCCGCGTACCGCTGATTCTCGACCACCACGCGCAGCATCGCTACCGGGCTGCGCCGAAGATCGGCCGACGCAGCCCGCGGACCTCATGTCAGATTGGGGTAATCGTTGTAGCGGGTGGTGAGCGCTTCTAGGTAGTGGCCCGCCGGATCGGCGAAGTACACTCCCCTGCCACCGTGGTTGGTGTTGATCTCGCCTGGTCTGCGCCTCTGGGGGTCGGCCCAGTACATGATGCCCCGAGTGCGAAGACGTTCGATGATCTGGTCGAACGTGTCATCTGCGACCAGGAATGCGTAGTGCTGACCGGGGAAATCGATAGGTGGTTCGGCGAAAGCGAGTACCCGGCCGTCGGTCAGATGTACTGCGATGAAGCGTCCTTCTACCTGCGGCTCGGGCAGGCCGAAGATCTCGGTGAAGAACTGTGCGGACTCGTGTTTGTCCCGAGCGGCGATGATTGTGTGATCGAAACGCACATCCACCTGTGGATGCGACATGTGAGAATTCCTTCCTCCGTGGACTTCGATCTGGTGATGTCATGGAGGAGGGCGGGCCCCGGGCCCGCCACGCGGTCAGAGAGCCGCCGGGAACTCTTCTCGCTCGCGGCGCGTAGCCGACCCGGCAGTCACATCGCTGATGGTAGCAGCACCGATAACACGGTTTCAACCGGGAGCGATTACCGCGAAAATGAATGAGAAACAGCAGATCTAGTAGAGTCGATGATGCAGGTGAGGCCTGCTGGCCATGGAATCGAACACGGCCCCGAATGCAGGAGATCGGAGCACAGCAGGCCGATGAAATCATCGAGTATCCGGCCGGTGGTGTGCTCTTCTGTGGGGACTCCTGTCCACAATTCATACATCGACTGTTCTCCCGGGTCGAGGTCGGGTTCGTTCAGTGTTTCGGCGACCTGTTCGATCTGCGAAAGTTTTTCGAGATATGAATAGCGAGCTGTATATTCCGTCATTTTCTTGCAGTTCAGACGAGAGGGCGTGATCGGATTGACAATCACGCCCTCTGGCGATATCTGCTCAGAATCCACGCAGACGGTCGGGAACGACCCGGATCGGAACAGGGTAGTCGGCAAAGAACTGTTCCCTGGTCATCCCGTTGTCTGCCAAGCCCTTGGTGTACTTTTCGATGAAAGCATCACATTCGGTGGCAGTTACACCGTCCGCATCGACCCGGGCTACCCCAGTGAGTACCACCACATCCCAGCCGTTAGCGGCGGTATTGAGATTCAGCGAAACACGCGGATTGACAGCAATATTGCGCAATTTCGGAGTGTTCGGCTGAGTGAAGATCAGAAACTCCCCCTCCATCCACTGGAACCAGACCGGGTTGGGTTGCGCGGTACCGCTGGGGCTGATGGTGGTGAGCCATATGATGGTGTCCCGCGCCAGACGTTCGGCGACCCGCGCACCGAAATCGGTGCTCGCATCGATGAGAGGCGTGGAATTGGGCATGGGGTCTCCTTGTGGGACGTCGGGCGAACCGGTTCGTACTTCGTCAACGTTTTGCTCTTCGTTGATATTCCAGGAAATTGGAGCCATCGAGCATAAATTGCGCCGCCAGGCGTATCGGGCTGCGCGGGAGATATACCGTTGATTATGAGGCATATCCAAGGCGGCAGATCGACTGCAAAGTAGCGGAACTCTCCGGACTCAGCAAGATCGACCAGAACCGTTGTCGCAGTTCATCGAGGGCGCCCATCGAGCGGCTCACCGGTGACATGCGGATCGCTCGAGCGGTACGGTTCGGCGGCGGGACCGGTAGCGAAGCCGCGTAAGACCATAGCGATGGTGCGGTGGATCGCACGCTCGCGTTCGTCGTCGTCCGCGGCTGCCAGCGGACCGTCGATGATCAGCGATGCCAACCCGTGCACAGTAGACCACGCCATGAATTCAGCGTGCACTCGTTGGCGTTGATCCATGAACCCCACCGCGACGAGCCCATCGAGCGCCACCGAGATCAGATCGAAGATCGGATCGCCATGCTTTTCGTTCCTTTTATCCGGATGGATATCGTTGGGAAAGAAAGCAGTGCGAAACAATTCTCGCTCGCACGCGGCGAACTCGACGTATCCGCGACCCGCGGTATACAGCCGGGCGATCGCTGTCTCCACGGGATCTTCTCGAATCGGAACGGCTACCATCGCTCCGCTCAGCGCATCGAACAAGCATTGCCGCGCGCGTTCTCGTACTGCTGCCAAGAGTTCGTCGTGGTTTGCGAAGTGCCGGTAAGCGGCGGTCGCGGTGACTCCGACTGTGCGCGCTGCCGCGCGAACGGTCACGGCCGAAGGGCCACCGGCTTCGGCCAGCTCGGTGGATGCGTTCACCAGCGCGTTACGGAGGTCTCCGTGGTGGTAAGAGCCTGTGCGCACCGCGTGTCGCGCCCCGTCTCCGGTGAATTCCATCTCATCGATGTTGACACCAGTACAGATCAATAGGCAAGTCGGCGCTCGCCGAGCATACGCGTGTCGATACTCTGTGCGTGCACTCCTTCGCGGCCTTGTTCTTGCGACGAGATCGGTCGTTATCACGCTATCGAGGGGGCAGGCCAGAAGTCTGCTGGAACTGCTCGGTGTCCGCGTTTTCGATAACGCGGGGTGGTTGTTTCCGGCACGCACTCGCCCCTCAGCGCACTGCCCGGTACCGCAGCATCATTTCGTGGTCTTCGTGATCGAGCAGATGACAGTGCCAGACATAACCCCGCAGTTCTTCGGAGTCCGCAGAACTCTGCGACTGGGTCAGGGTATCGGGCGGCGCTGAGCTGGGCAACCGGGAGAAGGGGGCATCGGGGTCGAATCCGAGTTCTTCTTCTGTCGGGAAACGAACGATGATCCTGCTGACCGTGCCACCTTCGACCCGCACGGTGTCTTTCCGCCCGGATTCCCACGCGGCAGGCGGATATTGTGTGCCGCCGAGGAACGCCTCCGCTGACGGTGTCCACTTCACCCCTAACGGTGGTTGCGGATTGGCCAGCTGATATTCGACAGTTCGTAGTGGCGTACGCCCCAAAATACGGAAAGTAACCAAGTGCAGATGAATTGGGTGCGGATCCGGAGTGATGTTGATGAGGTTCCACTGCTCGACAGTGCCCTGGCGCGGCATCTCGATAGCGGTATCCTCGAAGCTCAGGTTGTTCAGTGCCATGAGCGCTGGTGGGAAGCGCAACTCGTAGCGCTGGCTCAGCGTCAGATTCCGGAAGACGGTCGGTGCCTCCAGCGGGGGCAATGCCTGAGGCAATCCGGAACCACCGCGCAATCGTCGCGGGACGCCCCCGGTGAACCCCCGGCGGCTGTCCGCACGGAAACGGCAGAACAATGGCATGGTGACCTCACCGAGAACGGCCGCCTGCGCAACCGGAGGCAGATCGTTACGCAACTCGACCGTCTCGCCAGGTGCGAGGCCAGAGAAATCGACCAGCAGATCGACCCGCTCCCCCGGAGCCAGCTTCATGTTCGCTGTCGCCACCGGCGCGTCGAGCAAACCCTGGTCGTTACCGATCACCCAGAACCGCATGCGATTGCTGAAGAAGAGATTCCACATACTGAACGAGGCCGCGTTGAGTAACCGGAAGCGGTAGAGTCCCCGCGCGACGTCCAGCCGAGGCCACGCTACACCGTTGACCACTCCGACGTCACCGACGCCGCCTCCTTCCCACGACCCTTGCGGGACCACTCGCGTAGTCCTGACGCTCTGCTTTCCGTCCTGCGTGAAAATCTTCTCTTGCAATACCAAGGGCATTTCGAATTCGCCTGCGGGTAACCCGAGTGGGTTGCCCGGCTCGCCGGTATCGAACTCGTCACGCAGCAGCACCATGCCCGCGAGTCCGGCGTACACGTTCAAACGGGTGATCCCCATCGCGTGATCGTGATACCACGAGTTTCCCGCACACTGGCGTAACGGATAGTGGTGTCGTGCGCTCTGTCCTGGGAACACCATATGCTGGGGATTCCCGTCGCTGGCGGCCGGAGTGACGCCACCGTGCAGGTGCAATACGGTCGGTGGCACCGTTCGGAAACTCTCGTCGACGCCATACAACGTGGTATCGATGTCCGCGGCGAAGGGATGAGCGGTCACTCGGTTCGTGAACTGGAGATGCAATGGTTCGTCGACTCGACGTTCGATGGTGGGTCCCAGGTAGCTCATCCCGCCATAACCCAGCGCCGGTGAATCGGAGAGATCCCGGTGAAACCGGTGCGTCGTTGTGGTGGCCGTCAAGTCCAGATGCTCGCCACGCAAGACCGGTAACCGCGGTATTTCATCGACGAATGGCTCGATCTCGGGGGAATGGAAGATCAGCGGGCTCTTGATGCCAGGAGGCCATACGGGTCGCCCGTCGGCGCGGCTTTCGGTCCAGGACATCGCAGCCGCGGCGGCGCTCATACCGCGCAGAAAGCTACGGCGACTGATGGCTCGAAACATCCTCCGACACCTCCTGGAGCTCTTCGGCGCACGAGGTTATCGCCGCTGGGCGATACCCGGTTGTAGCGGTCCTATGCGTCAACTGACCAGCTCGGATGTGTCATAGCGTCGGCCATAGGATCGGGGGCCTTCGCACCTCCCCGGGACAGCGGCCATTCCACCGGGCTCGGCATCGGACGGCTCCACCCGTCTCCCGGACGAGGTTTGTTGTCTCCTCGGTAGAAGCGCGTCCTGCTTCGATGCGGTACCGGCGGAGCTGAAGACAGTGCGTCCGTAGCTCACATCGTCTGTATCACCACAGTCACCTTCGGCGGAACATTCGCGCTGTGGTCCGACCCGAGCTCGTCGACACCGATTGTGTCAGTGGGTCGTGCGAGGATCCCGCGCATGGCCGGTCGATACCACGGCCTACCATTACTGATTCTATAGTGGAGGTTCCCGGATGCTCGATCATCTCGCAATTCAGGTTACCGACTTCGCGGCCAGTGCCGCCTTCTACGATCGGGTACTCGCTCCTCTGGGAGTGATCAGGGTGATGGATTTCGACAAGGCCATCGGTTACGGGGACGCGAACCCTCCCAATCCCGATTTCTGGCTGGGGCCGTTGTCCACGGGAGAAGGCTTCCGCGAATCGCATATCGCTTTCGCTGCGAAAGACCGAGCAACGGTGCGGGCCTTCTTCACCGCAGCTGTGGACGCCGGCGCGGAGGTTCTGCACGAGCCTCGGCTGTGGCCGGAATATCACCCCACATACTACGGTGCGTTCGTGCGCGATCCTGACGGCAACAACGTCGAAGCAGTATGCCACGATCCCGAATAGCCTCGAGTATGCGTCCGCCACCGCAGCGCCGGTGGCGGACGCGTTACCGCACAGGGCGACACCAGAGTACTGATCAACCGAGCGCCGGTACAGGGACCAGTGCCTAGCCGCGGCAGCTGACGGAGTCCGGCCCGGTAAGGCTCAGCCCGCGCCGGTAAGGCTCAGCCTGCGGAAACTTCACTGCGGTCGCCGCTCCAGAGCGTGTGGAACTTGCCTTCGGCGTCGATGCGTTCGTAGGTGTGCGCACCGAAGAAGTCGCGCTGCGCCTGGGTAAGCGCGGCCGGGAGACGCTCGGCGCGTAAGGCATCGTAGTACGACAGGGACGATGCGAACGCGGGCACCGGGATTCCGAGCAATGTCGCGGTGGCGACAACACGTCGCCAGCTATCGATGGCCGTCTCGATCGCCTCACGGAAATACGGCGCAAGAACCAAGCTCGGCAACGCCGGGTTCTCATCGTAGGCTTCCTTGATCCGGTTCAAGAAGCGGGCCCGGATGATGCATCCGCCGCGCCAGATGGTGGCGAGGTCCCCAGGGCGCAGGTTCCAGCCGTATTCGGTGCTGCCTGCGGCGATCTGGTCGAAGCCTTGAGCGTACGCGACAACCTTCGACGCGTAGAGCGCCTGCCGGATGTCCTCGGTGAACTGCTCGATATCGGTCGGCTTCTGCGCCAACCGTCCCGAAGCCAGACCGGTCGCGGCTTTCCGCTGCGCGCGAGAACCGGACAGCGCCCGCGCGAAGACGGCTTCGGCGATTCCCGTCACCGGCACCCCGAGGTCGAGCGCCGACTTCACCGTCCAGCGTCCGGTGCCTTTCTGCTCGGCGGCGTCGACGATGACATCGACGAGCGGTCGGCCGGTTTTCGCGTCGACTTGTTCGAGGACTTCTGCCGTGATCTCGACGAGGTAGCTTTCCAGGTCCCCGGAGTTCCACTGGGTGAACACGTCGGCGATCTGCTTCGCGTCGAAGCCGAGCGCGTCGCGGAACAGGTGGTAGGCCTCGCCGATCAGCTGCATGTCGGCGTATTCGATACCGTTGTGCACCATCTTGACGAAGTGCCCCGAACCGTCAGGGCCGATATGGGTGCAGCAGGGCGTTCCGTCGACTTTCGCCGAGATCGATTCCAATAGCGGACCGAGCGACTCGTAGGACTTCGCGGGACCGCCCGGCATGATCGCGGGGCCGTTGAGCGCTCCTTCTTCACCGCCGGAGATACCCGCGCCGACGAAATTCAGTCCACGCTCCCGCAGCGCGGCTTCCCGCCGGATGGTATCGGTGTAGAGAGCGTTGCCTCCGTCGATGATGATGTCACCCGGCTCCATCACCGCGGCGAGTTCCTCGATGACGGCATCCGTGGGACCGCCCGCTTTCACCATGATCAGAACTCGGCGCGGCTTCTCCAGCGCGGCCACGAACTCCTCGATGGTTTCCGTCCGCACGAAGTCGCCATCGCCACCGTGTGCCTCTAGCAGTGCGTCGGTCTTAGCGATGCTGCGGTTGTGCAACGCCACCGTGTAGCCGTTCCTGGCGAAATTGCGGGCGATGTTGCTGCCCATAACTGCCAGGCCGGTGATCCCGATCTGTGCACGCGCGGTAGAGGTCGGCATCAATCAGCTCTCTTCGTTCGTTCGATACAGGTAGTGCTGGGTCCGCGCGAAGTTGGTCGGCGGTGGCATCGCAGAATCTGTTCTACGACCCCTTCAGACCTTACCTACTCGGGCGAACCGCGATCACTCGTGCCGCCAGAGGCGGCGCGTCCACCCAGATGCGGCTGATGGCCGACTGCGGCAGCCGATGAGCAGCGGCCTGTTATCGGTGCTCGGTTCGACGCGTGGCTCTTCGGTCCGAACAGAAGAGGGCGCATATCGCCGCTGACAGCAGCCCGGTGCGTCGACTAATATTTGATCTGTGTCGTCGGAATAGCGAATGGCTGGAGAACACCGAGACACTCGGGCTGTGTTCACTTATTCCTCAATGTTCACTTCTTCCTCGATCTACAGTCGCCCGCTGCGAGACATATCGGCCAGCAGGACGGAGGACCGGGCAGATGGCACTCGAAGAGTACCGGCAAGGAACCGCTTTCCCTGGAATCATCGGGCGGACGACCGATGTCTCGACCCCCGCGTGGCCACAACTGGTGCGGGCAGTACCTGGAGCGCCGAACCTGCTGTTCATCGTGCTCGACGACACCGGCTTCGGGCAACTCGGTTGCTATGGCAGCCCCATAGCAACACCTTGTATCGATGAGCTCGCGGCAGGCGGCCTGCTGTACAACAACATGCATACGACGGCGCTGTGCTCACCGTCGCGTTCCTGCATGATCACTGGACGTAATCATCACGCCAACGCGATGGCTGGCATCACGGAAATAGCCACAGGGTATCCGGGCTACAACGGGAACATTCCGTTCGAGAACGGATTCCTTTCCGAAATGCTGCTGCAGCACGGATACAACACCTACATGGTCGGTAAATGGCATCTGGTGCCCGCGGAACAGGAATCTGCCGCGGGTCCTTACGATCGTTGGCCGCTCGGCCGTGGCTTCGAGCGGTTCTATGGTTTCCTCGGCGGCGATACCAGCCAGTGGTATCCGGATCTGGTCTACGACAACCACCAGATCGAGCCGCCCAGTGCGCCGAACGAGGGGTATCATCTGACCGCGGATCTGGTCGACAGGGCGATCTCCTTTATCGCCAGCGCGAAACAGGTCGCTCCGGACAAGCCGTTCTTTTTGAACTTCTGCACCGGGGCGACGCATGCCCCGCACCACGTGCCACGAGAATGGCCGGAGCGCTACCGAGGCCGGTTCGACGAGGGCTGGGAAGCCTATCGCGAGTACACCTTCGACCGACAGCGGGCACTTGGCGTCGTCCCACCCGACGCGAGACTGTCCCGCCATGACCCGGATGTGCCGGACTGGGGCTCGTTGTCGCCGGACATCCGACGTCTGGCCGCGCGAATGATGGAGGTCTACGCCGGGTTCCTCTCCCATACCGACCACCACATCGGGCGGCTGCTGGACTTTCTGCGGCAGATCGGCGAATTCGACAACACCTTGATCATGCTCGTCTCCGACAATGGGGCCAGTCCCGAAGGCGGGGTCACCGGAACCACGAACGAGCTGCAGTTTTTCAACAATGCCCCCGAACCGATCGAAGACAGCCTCCGGGCTATCGACGAACTCGGCGGCCCGACCACGTTCAATCACTATCCGTGGGGCTGGACCTGGGCAGGGAACACTCCCTTCCGGCGCTGGAAACGCGAGACCTACCGCGGTGGCGTCAGCGACCCCTTCCTGGTCCACTGGCCCAGGGGCATCGCAGCGCGGGGCGAGGTGCGTACCCAGTACGCCCATCTGATCGACGTAGTCCCCACCGTGCTCGACGCGCTCCACATCTCTCCCCCGACCAGTATCAGGGGGGTAGCCCAATCCCCGCTGCACGGAATCAGTTTCGCACACACTTTCGATGACCCGAGCGCACCGACCCGACGTCACACGCAGTACTTCGAGATGCTCGGCCACCGCGCGATCGACCATGACGGATGGCGAGCGGTGTGCCCCTGGCCTGGACCTTCTTTCAACGAGGCGGAAAGACCCTTCGGAACACCCATTACCGCCGAGGAACTCGGCAAACTGGACGCCGACCGCTGGGAGCTCTACCACCTCGCCGAGGATTTCGCCGAGAACCGCGATGTCGCAGCCGAGCACCGGGACAAGCTCATGGAAATGATCGCACTGTGGTACGTGGAGGCAGGCAGGTACAACGTACTGCCCATCGACGGCAGCACGTTGCAACGAATGGTGGTGGAGCGCCCGCAGATCACACGGGAACAGACCCACTACATATTCCGCCCCGGCACCGAGACACTGCCTGCCGCCGTCGCACCTCGGGTGTTGAACCGACCGCACAGCATCACCGCCGATGCCGAGATTCCGCCCGGCGGTGCCGAAGGCGTGCTGCTGTGCCAGGGCACCAATGTCGGTGGTTGGACTCTCTACATCAAAGACGGCCGGCTGCACTACGCTCACAACTACGTCCGGCGTGTCACGCACCGAGTCTCTTCCACGGCACCGCTTCCCGAGGGACGCCACGAGCTGCGCTTCGAATTCGCCCCCACTGGCGAGCCCGACTTCTTCCAGGGCAAAGGCACACCGGGCAGCGCCCGACTCTACCTCGACCGTAATCTGGTCGGCGAGGCCGATTTCCCGTTCACCACACCGATAGCGTTCAATCCTGGTGGCATGACCTGCGGCGCCAACCCAGGGTCGGCGGTGACACTCGACTATGAACCGCCTTTCCCGTTCACCGGCACGCTGCACACTGTTGCCGTCGACCTGTCCGGCGAGTTGATCACCGACGCCGACAGTGAGATACGCATGCACATGGCTCGCCAGTAAGCAGCCAGTCATTGTCGCCGGTGCAGCGGGTGGGCGTTGTTTCTCCTGCGGTGTCAGTGCTTTTCGAGCAGTCGTTTGGGGTGTAGGCCGTCGACCGCGCCGACGAAAGGCGGGTGAATACTGTAGCCGAGCATACGGCGGAGGTCTTCGGAGACGATACGGGCGGTATCGCGGCTGGTGGACAGAGTGAACGCCTCTTGGGTGCGCAGCCAGGGTTCGCAGTACTGGGCGGTCAGGGCCAGGCGGGGGGCGGGCGAGTTGTTGCCACCGCCGCCGTGCCAGAGGGTACCGACGAAGAACACACACGATCCGGGTGACATTTCCGCACTGATATGGGTGTCGGACCGGCCGGGTCGCTGATCTTCGCCCCAGCGATGGCTGCCGGGCAGAACGACGGTGGCGCCATTGGCGTCGGTAAATGGGTCGATGGCCCAGATCGTGGCGGCACTCAGTGGCGTGCGGGGCCGGGGAATCGGGTAGAGGCCGTCGTCCATATGCAGCAGTTGTGCTTGTTCACCGGGCAGGATGTTGATGACCTGCAGTTGGGAGAGCAGGTAGTTGGGCAGAAACAGCCGGTCGAGCAGTGCGAGAACACGCGGGTGGTCGATCAGCCGGTCGCAGGCGCGAGTCTTGTCGAGCATGCTGTAGACGCGTTGGGTTCGTGCGCCTTCGAAGGTATTGCGACCGGTGTGGCCGAGTAACGGGGTCACTGCGGCGCGCACCCGCTCGCATTCTTCCGGTGTGATCAGGTTTTCCAGAATCACGTATCCGTCGCGGTCGATCGCAGCCATATCGGCGTCGACTACGGCCTGATCGACGGTCGCGCCGCTGCTGGTGGTCCGTTTGTGTCGTCGTGCCAGGTCATTGCTCAACTCGCCGACATCGGTGATCGGCTGGACAGCGCCTGGACGGTGATCGGAGTTCATAGTGTGCTGCTTTCTGTTCCGAGGAGACCGACTGCTCCCGCGACGACCGCCCAGAGTTCATCGATGACTGTCTGCGGTGCCGGCCGTGGGGTTCGGGCGAGCGCGATCGACACCACGGCCTGGGTGCCGCCGAGGGTTGCCGCGGCCAAGAATTCGGGGTCTCGGCCCGAGGCGATTTCGCCGCAGCGTTGGGCCTGGGCGATATTGCGGGCGCCGAGCTCGATGAGCAGGTTCAGCCGTGTGGTGTTGGCTGCGGCCAGCTCTCCGTCGCCGACCAGCCCTCCGAGCACGATCGCCGCCAATGGCTCGGCGTAGAGGAAGTCCACCCAGTCGCGGATGCGGCGCTGTTCTCGACCCGCCCAGGTCGGTTCGTCGTAGACGCGCACAGCCACAGCCGCGTCCAACCTGTCGTAGTACGCGTCGAGGACCGCGACCAACAGCCCCGTCCTGGTACCGAAGTATCGGTAAGGAAGCCCGACGCTGACCCCGGCCCGCCGCGCCACCGCCGCGACCTCGAGCTCGCCTGTTTCACGCAGCTCCTGTTCAGCCGCCTCCAGCAGTTTCTGGCGGGCGGCGCTGCCGCGGGAGGTCTCGATGACACCCATACAATGACTATAAGTTGAGTTCAACTCAATATGCAAGAGATGTCCGCAGGTCACGTCACATAAGGCGTCCCAGCGGTGTCCGACCCGGCCCGCTTCCCTTCCGCACCGCGCTTCAGGCCGGCTCGGCTCTGACTACGTCGCGCGGCATTGTCATGTATGTGTGATCGCCGATAATGCCGCGTCGACGGCTGCGGCGGGCGACCTCGCCTCTATGGCCGCCGCTACCGCCGCGCCGGTCGCGTCCAGGATCTTCCAACCGCCCAGACTGATCACAGGGACGCCACCACGCCGGTTGGCGAGCGCCAGCTCGGACAACGTGCCCCAGGATCCGCCGACGACGATCACGGCATCGGCCGACCCTACGAGAATCGCGTTGCGCGCCTCCCCCATATTCGTATAGAGCACTGCGGACAAGCCCGCGCATGTCCCAGCCGGGTTTGTGTCGGGTCGCAGGCCGATCACCAGACCGCCTGCGCCCGAAGCGCCTTCAGCGACAGCGGCCATGACGCCGGATCCACCGCCACACAAGACGGTCACGCCCGCCTCGGCAAGAAGACGACCCACTTCCTTGGCATTCGTCGCTTCGATATCGGTGCAGTTCCTAGGACCACACACAGCGACCTGAATGGGGTGCACGTCACTCCTTGCTGTGTTCCTGCCGCGCGGTGTAGGTGGTGAACGGGCTGACATTATCGATGCGAAGCGTGGGGTGAACCGAAAAGGGGCGGTTCTTCCGGCAGCGGGATGTGGTGAAACGCGAACTCACACATCCACCACGCGACCGAAAAGAACCGCCGTGTCTTACTGTAATACCCTGCCGACTGTCGAGGTTCTCATGCGGATCGAGCACCTGCGGCAGGGATGTGCATGTGGATCAGAACGCCTTGAAGGTTCGTGTCAAGGTCTTCGGCGCGGGTGCGTTGAAACCGCTGGGCGCGTCCGGTTTGATCGAAATCTTGACCATGAAGGTCGTCCCGTAGGTGGCACTGTAGGTTCCAGTACCCTTGAAATTCAACACCTTCTTGGTACCGTCCAGCGAGAATCCTTCCGGCAGTGGCGGAGCCACCCTGCCGTCATAGGTCTTTTTGCGATCTTGCGTCGCCTTGATCGACTTATAGATCGGGAATGGGGGGAGGGTGTTTACGGGATCTATCTGCGTACTACCCGCTAGACGGACGGTGCCGCCGATATCGGTATTCAAGTCGACGTTTCCGCTGGCCTTCGACTCCTGCAAGGTGACGGTGACAGTGGCTGTGGAGTGGGGAGGAACCGTGACGGTCTGTCCGGGAGCCGTGTAGGTCGACGACTTGGATGTCGTGGTGCTTTTCGTCTGACTGAAGCTCCAGGTCGTATTCAGTTCAGCGCCCACCTTCAGTACTTTACTGAGATTCAGCGAGGCCGATACCTTGGTCCAGACATCGAACCCGCGCGTGACCGACGTTGTCGTCGTGTTGGCTATGGACTTGGAGAAGCTCTGGCTGGTCATGGTTTGTGGCTGGTTACTGGTGTTCCGCAAAGTCGCCGTGCCCGCGAACCACTGTTGACCCGGAGTGATTTTGGGGTTTCCCGAAAGTGCCGCGACGGTATGGGTGAACGTCACACCGCTGATATCCATACCGGTGTTATAGATTTGGTCCTTGAATAGGCCTATGAGACTGGGGATCTGAGGGGTGCCCGCATGCGCGGGAACTGCCGTCAGGAAAGCAGTAGATATCGCAGATACCATACCGACAGCAACACTGATGCCACGCTTCATTGTCCGATCCTTCTATCTTTGTTCAATTCTCGAGTGCTTCAGACGCGCAGTGAGTGTGCGACGCGCGCGAAGTCC
>NZ_JBWSOR010000024.1:0-62853 GCF_056629435.1 Nocardia sp. TBRC8007
CCGATGAACCACACAGCACGAGCGTGGCCGCGATAATCGCCAAGCTGCCTGTGAACACACTGATCTTTGTGATCGAGCTGTATCGGACCTACGTCTCCCCTACTCGTATGCCGGTGTGTCGATTTACCCCGACGTGCAGTGAGTACGCGGTCACCGCATTGCGAACCAGGGGCTTGTTCGTCGGGCTAGCACTGGCGGTTGTGCGTTTAGCCAAATGTGCACCCTGGCACCCTGGTGGGTGGGACCCCGTCCCGGAGCGGAAGCGGTGAGTACTGAGCACCGAGCCGGCGGACGAGGCAGCTACCGAAGCGGTATCGAGGGAACCGAGCCAGCCGGACCGCGATCGGAGCCGAACGCTTGGAAGGGATCGCCGTACCTGGTGATCGGCGACACGAACGACGGGAGTGCATAGAGCCGTGCTCGACTTCATCTACTATCCGGTGTCCTGGATCCTCTGGTTCTGGCACCGGGTTTTCGGGTTCGCGTTCGGCGCGGACAATGGTCTCACCTGGGCGCTGGCCGTGGTGTTTCTGGTGTTCACTCTGCGTTTGGTGCTCTACAAGCCGTTCGTCAAACAGGTACGCACCACCAAGCAGATGCAGGAACTGCAGCCACAGATCAAGGAGCTGCAGAAGAAGTACAAGAACGACCGCCAGAAGATGGCGGTCGAGATGCAGAAGCTGCAAAAGGAAAACGGTTTCAATCCGTTGATGGGCTGTCTGCCGATCCTCGCCCAGGTACCGGTCTTTCTCGGGTTGTTCCATGTACTGCGTTCGTTCAACCGAACCGGCCACGGATTCGGCCAGTTGGGTTTGACACCAGAGCAGAACGCGAACCTCCCGAACTACGTCTTCAGCGCCGCCGACGTGCAGTCCTTCCTGAGCGCTCGAATCTTCGGCGCGCCGATCTCGGCATTCATCACTACCCCGATACAAGAGCTGCAGGCATTCGCCGATTACGGTGGTTTGCCGAGTCGGTTGAGTATCGCGCTCGTCGCAATCCCTTTGATGGTCATCGCAGGCCTGGCGACTCACTTCAACGCACGTGCCTCGGTTGCCAGGCAATCACCGGAAGCTGCGGCCAATCCGCAGGCCGCGTTGATGAACAAGCTCGCGTTATGGGTATTCCCGCTCGGCGTGCTTGTTGGTGGTCCATTCTTGCCGATCGCCATTCTGCTGTACTGGGTCGCCAACAACATCTGGACCTATGGGCAGCAACACCTTGTCTTCGGCCGTATGGCGAAGGAAGAAGAGGCTAAGAAGCAGGCGAAGCTGGAGCAGCGCGCCCAGAATGCGCCGAAGCCTGGTGCCAAGCCAGTGAATGTGAAGAAGAAGCCGGTGTCCGCGGTTTCCCCAGACGGGGACGCTGCGGAGGCGTCGACAAACGGTACCGCCAAACCGACGAAGCAGGCGGCGAGCCAACGTCGTTCGGGCGGTCAGAAGCGTCCGGGTAACCGGGGCAGGGCAAATCAGAAGCGTAGGCGCTGATCACACGTTTAATGGGCCGATAGGCCCCGCTCAATCGCTGAGCACGCCCTTTGATCGCGAATACCGTCGGCGTCGAATGTCCGGCGCGCGCGATGAGCAGATGAAGGAAATCACATGACTGTTGAGACCGACGAAGGGGACGCCACAGTGGCGACCACAATGGTGAATGCCGATACCGACGCTGGTGATGTCGGGAGTGATGTCGAAGAAGCCCTCATCGAGGAAGGCGAGATCGCCGGCGACTACCTAGAGCAACTGCTCGACGTACTCGATTTCGATGGTGACATTGATCTCGATGTGGAAGGAGATCGCGCTGTGGTGAGCATTGATGGCGGTCGCGATCTGACGAAACTTGTCGGCCGCAACGGTGAGGTACTCGATGCGTTGCAGGAGTTGACCCGCCTGGCTGTGCAGCAGGCAACCGGTGTGCGAAGTCGGCTGATGTTGGACGTGGCAGGTTGGCGGGCCAAGCGGAGATCGGAGCTGAGTGCGCTCGGCGCGGCCGCGGCGCAACGAGTGTTGGAGTCTGGCGCGCCGGAGTCACTAGTGCCGATGACTCCGTTCGAACGCAAGATTGTGCATGATGCAGTAGCTGCTGTGGAGGGCGTCAATAGTGAGAGCGAAGGTGTCGAACCGAATCGCTATGTTGTAGTCGTTCCTACCTGAGGATGCTCCTAAGCGGTCCGTGTGTTTCGTGGCCCAGGTAGCCGGTGGTTGGATAGGGGTCTCTGGTCCACTGACCAGGGACCCCTTTTCGTCCGCCGTCCGGCTGTACGATCCTTGATCGACTCGAGTTCGGAAGGATGTTTCACGTGGAACGAGATCTCGGTGGAACTGCTGCGCTGCCCACGGAACCGCCCGTGGCGGTGACTGTTTTCGGCGAGCGAATAGATCTCGCGCGGCGCTATTGCGTGGCGCTCGCGAACGCGGGGGTTGAACGTGGGCTAATCGGTCCGCGCGAGGTGCCGCGACTCTGGGACCGCCACATCCTCAACTGCGCGGTGCTTGCCGAGTTGATCGCTGAAGGTGCGTCAGTGGTTGATATCGGCAGTGGTGCCGGGCTGCCCGGAATCCCGCTTGCGATCTTACGGCCGGACCTCCGAATCGTTTTGGTCGAACCACTCCTGCGTCGCACTATCTTTCTGAGCGAGTTCATCGAATCAACCGGACTGGATGTAGCCGTTGTGCGCGGTCGTGCGGAACAGTCGGGTGTGCTGAAGGAAGCCGGTGGGGCGGATGTGGTTACCTCCCGCGCGGTGGCCCCGCTTGGAAAGCTCGCGCAGTGGTCGGTTCCTCTTCTGCGTGATTACGGGCGTATGCTCGCGCTCAAGGGAGCCAGTGCCGCAGAGGAACTCGAACGTGACAGGGCGGCGCTGGTAAAGGCTGGTGCTGGCAATGCGATCGTGCTCCAGTGCGGTGTCGGACTGGTCTCCACGCCGACTATGGTGATCAGTGCTGAGCGACTCCCCCGTACTGCGCGAACGTCACGGCGACGGGCTGAGCTGGCAATCGAACGTGGTACGAAAGCAGCTCGCCCTGTCTTGGTGGAGCGCAGGAAAGCGAGGCGCGCGGCCAGAAAGAGCAGATAGAGAATTCGTTATCGCTCTTGTGGTTTCGCGAAAGAAGCTTTCAACGTTTCGGGTGGCAAGGTCTGCACCTGATCACGCCGGTTCGATTCAACTATCGAAGTTCGCCGCTGGCGCTCTTACGGATATTTCACGTGATTCGAACCCATCTCAATAGGCATCCAAGAGCGATGGAGCCTGCTAGGTGATGTATGTACATCGACTGCTGAGCCCAGAGCGAAGCCGACTCTCTGGTTCCTGGTGCTGGAACAGCTCTATCTCACTAAGTCGCGCAATGGCGTACAGCGGCATTGTTCATATCGTGTGTGCTCCGGCAGCTCGGTTTGTGCTGACTACTCACTCGGATACTTCCGGTCGTCGCTCTCGTTTCAGAGGCCACGTATTGCGATGATAAGAGACGCAGAGATGTTCACCGCTGGACGCGGTGTGTACTGCGCGTGTCCGCACTGAGATGAGCGTCTGGACCGGAGGGCAGCACACATCGTATTCACCATCGCGCTACCTACCGTGGCGGCAGTTCAGTCCACACATAGGCAGGTATCGGTTTTGGTCAGGGCTTATGAATAAGGTCGGGTTGCGGATGATCATTGGCTCATGAAGTGTTCGTACTCGGTAGGCCATGATTCATGTGAAACATCGCGGTGAAACGAATCTGCTTCTTTGCCGCAGTTCCCATGCAGGTGGACCTCGGAACGTGCGAAGGGAGTGAATAGAATCATCTGTGTATGAACGTGTCCGACTCCCCCTTCGGTCAGCTGGGTAGCTCTGGGACTCATCCCCGAAGCGGTTGCGACCTTCGTGGTTGCTGGTTCGTCGTCCGGAAAATGCGATCGCGGTCGATGTTTCATGTGAAACAACGAGTGCGGCGTAGTGATGTCACGCGGATTCGCGTGCCCCTGCACACCATGTCGCGATTCAGCTTTCCTATCGCGTCCAGTACTGGCAAGCTAGTGTGCGTCGGGCGTGAGCGAAGATGCGCCACGGAGGAATCGGGTTGTCACGACGGCGAGAGCTCCGCTCGGCCGATGAGACACCGTGAACCTGGTTGTGCATTATGTTCGATCCGGCAAAGGCTATGGCAAACACGACGCGCCAACCCGTCCGTCGCGCACGTGTTCTGAAGGTTCTCGGGTTAGGAGCTGTCTATGTCGAGCGGTCCGGCGAATGTTTCACGGGAAACTGCGTCGCGCGTGCCGGGGATGTTGGACTCCAGTAGTTTCGATGCGGAGGCTTTTGATGGCACGCCGTACGGGAAAATCTCCCCACGTGAGACTCCGATAGCCGCTGAAGCTCACCGTGCGAGTCAGGTTCTCCATCCAGGAAAGGCAATTGTGCCGAAACCGCACGAGCAACGCGTTATTACGATCGCTAACCAGAAGGGTGGCGTCGGGAAGACGACGACCGCCGTGAACCTAGCAGCTGCCCTGGCACATCAGGGGATGACGGTTCTCGTCATCGATCTCGATCCGCAAGGTAATGCCAGCACCGCCCTGGGAATTGAGCATCATTCCGGCGTCCCCTCCAGTTACGAGTTGCTCATCGGTGAAACCTCGGTCAAGGACGCAATCCAAACCAGCCCACACAATGACCGCCTCCTGTGTATCCCCGCGACCATCGATCTGGCCGGCGCTGAGATCGAACTCGTATCGATGGTGGCCCGAGAAGGGCGATTGAAAGCCGCCATTCAGGAAGCGAACCTCGCTGGCTACGACATCGACTACGTGATGATCGATTGTCCACCCTCGCTAGGGCTATTGACGGTCAATGCGCTTGTCGCGGCGAAAGAGGTGCTGATCCCGATCCAGTGCGAGTACTACGCATTGGAAGGCGTTGGCCAACTGCTCCGCAATATCGGTTTGGTGCAGGCGCATCTGAACCCCGAACTCCATGTCTCTACCGTGATTCTCACGATGTATGACGGTCGTACCAAGCTGGCGGACCAAGTCGCGGAGGAGGTGCGTGGGCACTTCGGTGATGTAGTTCTGCGATCGTTGATCCCACGCAGTGTAAAGGTGTCAGAGGCGCCGGGTTATGGCATGACGGTGCTTGATTATGACCCCGGTTCCCGGGGGGCGATGAGCTACCTGGATGCCGGACGTGAGATAGCTGCCCGCGCGACGGCTTCGCGCGCTGCTGTGATCAAGTCGGCAGAATGACTACGTTGGCTGGGGCGACACTGGGCACAATCCGGTCTGGTGGCGGGATGAGGAAGGGGTCTGTCGACCGATGAGTCAGGCTAAGAAGGGTGGACTCGGGCGAGGTCTCGCCGCGCTGATCCCCACAGCACCAGAAGCCGTACCTGGTCTCGGTGGTGTTGCTGCGAGTGCCACCGGCCTCGATCCAGTCGATTCGCGGCCTGCTCCGCCCCATCTGCACCGGGTCCCTGATCCGGCTGACAGCGGCGGTGAGATCGCACTCGGCGATGCGATTTACCGAGAGATCCCGCCGGATCAGATCGAACCGAACCCCAAGCAGCCGCGCACTAACTTCCAGGAAGATGCGCTGGCCGAGCTTGTGCATTCGGTTCGAGAGTTCGGTCTGATGCAGCCGATTGTGGTGCGCCGAGTCGAACCAGGTGTAGACCGCTATCAATTGGTCATGGGCGAGCGGCGCTGGCGGGCGTGTCAGGAAGCTGGATTGGTTGCCATTCCCGCAATTGTTCGGGAGACCGCGGACGAGTCGATGCTGCGCGATGCTCTGCTGGAGAACATTCACCGGGTCCAGCTGAACCCACTCGAAGAGGCCGCGGCGTATCAACAGCTTCTAGAAGAATTCGACGTCACCCATGAGGAACTGGCGGCCCGAATCGGTCGCTCCCGCCCAGTGGTGACGAATATGATCCGTTTACTGAAGTTGCCGATCCCAGTGCAGAGCAGAGTCGCGGCGGGCGTATTGTCTGCTGGTCATGCGCGGGCACTACTTGGCCTCGAAACGGGTGCGGATGCTCAAGAGACGCTCGCTGCTCGCATCGTCGCCGAGGGACTTTCGGTACGAGCTACTGAGGAAGCTGTGGTGCTCGCTAATCGAGATCCGGACGCCGCTGCACCTTCCCCAGTGACCCGGCGTAAGCCGATCCAGGTGCCGCGTTTGCAGGATGTGGCCGATCGGTTATCCGGTTCGTTCGACACGCGAGTTACTGTGAGTTTGGGTAAGCGCAAAGGCAAGATCGTTGTTGAGTTCGGGTCTATCGATGACCTCGAACGGATCGTTTCTCTGATGGAGCAAACCACACCTAATGCGTGATAGATGTGACGAAATCGACTCATGATTTCTATAGGTGTGAACCCAGGGCCGAAACGTCACTGTGACGGTACTGGGTTCATGCGGCTGGGGCGGCTACACCGCTCCGGCGGAGCAAGATAATTTCTTCCGACCAACAGCACAGTGATATGGAGTGAGGCGGATTCCCCTTGATCGCTTATCCTTGCTGGCGAATACACAGTGATGCGACGTGAGTGTGGATGAATCGGATAGCTGGAGGCTGAGCAGAGCGGTGTCGACCAGCGTCACAGCACTAACCCTCGGCGGACTGGAAAAACTTCCCGCGCATACGCGCCGTTGTGTCTTCTGGGAGATCGATCCCGGAGTAGCCGCAGAATCTCGCACCTTCAGCGATCCGGTCTTCGAGAAGGAGGCTTGGCTGTCGAGAGTCATGCTGGAGTGGGGCGCGTGCGGGCAGGTAGTCAACGTCGACGGCAATGTGGTCGGCTGTGCGCTGTACGCGCCACCGAGCGTAGTACCGCGCGCGGCTCTTTTCCCCACCTCCCCGGTGAGCCCGGATGCGGTCCTGCTGACCACACTGCGGGCCGAATTCCCCTATCAGGATTCCGACGTAGCCCATCGTATGATCCAGGCGGTGGTGGCCGACTTGGTGCGTCGTGGGGTGCGTGCGCTGGAGGCGTTCGGTCTCCGTGCCTCGCCATCCACACAGGCGTTGTCGGATCGAGTCGGTCCTATGACGTTGATGGAGCGGATCGCCGCACCGATCAAGGGTGCGAGTGTAGCCGGAGCGACGACCGAATGCTCACCCGAAACCTGTATGATCGACGCCGACTTCTTAGAGGATGTCGGCTTCGAGGTCATCGCACCCCACCACCGATTCCCGCGGTTGCGATTGGAGCTCGACTCCGATCATGGCTGGAAGGAAGACGTCGAACGGGCGCTGGACCAGTTGCTCGCAGCAGCGTCGGCGACCGTACCTACCCGCATCGGAGCGCATTGAACCGGACAGCTTCCATGCTCTAACACGGTGGAGGCTGGACCGGCGAAAACTATATACGGTCTGCGGCAGCCAGCTCCTCGGCCAACAATTCAGCGAAGGTGTAAGTTCCGGTGGGTTGGTCGTCCTGCCCGAGCAGATACAGTCGTTTGACCGAGATCAGGATGGCTTCGGCGATCACATCCCGCATGCGTGGATTGGCGAGTACCGAGGCGTCATATTCGTTGGTCAGATAACCGAGGTCGACCTGAACGGTCGGCATCTTGGTGAGACGAAGCAGATCCCAGGTTCGTGCGTGGGTACGACAGTCCTGCAATGAGGTTCGTGCGACGACCTCCCGCTGGATGAAGCCGGCCAGCACCTGACCGATCATTGATACGGAGCCGTGCGAGTTGCCGAAGTAGAATCCAGCGACGCCGTTGGCTAGCGGGCTCGGATTGGTAGCGCAGCGCAGCGAGATCATCAGATCGGCATCGAAGGCGTTCGATGTGTCGGCGCGTTCGACATCGGTGAGATCGGCGCCCCATGGACGGGACAGGAAGGTCTCCATGCCAGTGGCCGCCATTCGTCCTTCCAGGCGACTGGCCAAGTCCCATAAGATTTCCGACTCGAAGACGTCGCCGTACTCCGTCGGCACCGCCCAGCCCTTAGCGGGCCCGCCGAGGCCCGGATCAATAACGATCCGCTTGCCGGTGAGCTGTGGTCCCGCTCGGTGCACAACCTCTTCCTCGGCGATCCGGTGCGGGTTTCCTCCGGTGACTCTGGCACCGAGCAGATCCAGCGAGCGCAGCGTGTCCGGCCCGCAGATGCCATCGGCGGCCAGCCCGATCTCCCGCTGGAACGATGAGAGCGCGTCATGGGTATACGGGCCGAAGTAGCCGTCGACACGGTGCACATAGAAACCGAGATCCTGCAGTCTGCGCTGCAAGGTGGCTACATCGTCGCCGTACAGTGGCGCGGAGAGCTGGTAGATCAACGTGCGCGCACCGAGCCGGTAGGATGCCTCTTTCAAGGCCCGGTAGGTTGCCGGGCCGACTACACCGTCGACGAGGAGCCCGCGATGCTGCTGAAACGCGCGCACCGCGGAGTCCAGATGATGATCGAAGGACGCGTCGATATCTTTCCAGTACTCGCGTGCGTCCGCGTGATCGGTGCCGATGTGCGCGAGTAGGAACCCGAGACTTGCCAGGGTGCCCCGAACCTCTGCTACGGCTGGGCCGGTATCGCCGTGACGAAGTCGGTGCATGCGTGTGAGCCCTTTCCTTCCGTCAAGCGCGGTACCCACTCATGCTATGGGATACACCTTCGCACGACCGGAGCGTTGGTCGATTGTCGCAGAACTGGAGCGGATTTCGAGAATCCTCAGGTTCAGGGGTATATCGGATCGTCGACCCACACCGTCAGATGACGCTTTCGAGTTCACGCAGGAGAGCCGCTTTGCCCTTCGCTCCGACGATTTGCTTGACCGGTTTACCGTCGCGGAACAGCATCATAGTGGGCAACGAAAGGATTTGATAATCACGAGCAGTGCTCGGGTTGGCATCCACATCCAGTTTCGCGATGGTCAGCTTGTCGGAGTGCGTGCCGGCGATCTCTTCCAAGACAGGCGCGACCATCTTGCATGGTCCGCACCATTCTGCCCAGAAGTCGACGAGGACGGGCTTCTCGCTGAGCAGCACCTCATCGGCGAAGGACGCGTCGGTAACTGTGACCGTTTTGATGGTCTCGGGCATGAATTTCTCCTTGGATACAGCGTCGGCAGAAGATCAGTTGCCGGGGATGGTCACCGGCTCGCCTGCATGGCCGACGGTGTTCGTGGTGATGTCGCCCTGTTCGGCCAGCCAGCGCTCGGCGTCGATGGCTGCCTGGCAGCCGGTTCCTGCCGCAGTGATGGCCTGCCGATAGGTGTGGTCGACGAGATCGCCCGCAGCGAAGACGCCAGGACGCGCTGTGGCGGTCGTGGGATGTTTCACCAGCACGTATCCCTCGTCATCCAGCGGGATCTGGCCTTTGACCAGCTCGCTGCGCGGATCGTGCCCGATCGCGATGAACAGGCCACCAGCAGGAAGTTCGGAGGTCTCGCTGGTCCGGGTGTCCCGCAGAGTCAGATGGGTGACGGCATTGTCGCCGTGCACCTCGACCACTTCGGCGTTGAGCACGAACTTGATCTTCTCGTTCGCTTTTGCCCGCTCCAGCATGATCCGAGAAGCTCGGAACTCCTCGCGGCGGTGCACGATGGTGACGCTGGCTGCGAACTTGGTCAAGAAGGTGGCTTCTTCCATCGCGGAGTCGCCACCGCCGACTACGACAATGTCCTGGCCCTTGAAGAAGAAGCCGTCGCAGGTCGCGCACGCGCTGACACCACGGCCGAGTAGACGTTGCTCACCCGGTACGTTCAGGTAGCGCGCGGCCGAGCCCATAGCGAGGATCACCGCATAGGCCGAGTAAGTCTCGTCACCGACAGTGACCTGTTTGATCGGGCCGGTCAGGTCGACGGACTCCACGTCCTCGGTGCGGATCTCCGCGCCGAATCGTTTGGCCTGCTCTCGCATTTCCTCCATGAGTTCCGGGCCCATGATGCCGCCGCGGAATCCGGGGAAGTTCTCTACCTCGGTGGTAGTCATCAACGCACCGCCGAACTGGGTTCCCTCGAACAGCAAAGGCTGAAGTTCCGCACGCCCCGCGTACACAGCGGCTGTGTAGCCCGCTGGTCCCGAGCCGATGATGATCAGGTCGCGAACCGGCGCGCTCATGACCGCGCCTCACCGATGCTCGGATCCGGCATGATCTCGAACGTGGCTATGGTGGTTGTTCGCTCGCTCATATGGCCCTCCGCGGGAAACAATAGACGTGTCGGTCAACAACAGGGTAGTTGTTGTTGTTCCCGCGCCCGCTGGATCCGGCGTGGTGCGGCCGCAGGCGGGGTCAGCCGATATCCTGGAGTGCCTTTCGTTGCGGATCTTCTGTACTGCAACCGGTTCCGACGACTAGAGCGGTGATCTTCGGCGGACGTGGACCGGTGAGCAGAATGAGCACCGCGTGTTGGTCTTGAAATGTGATATCCCTCGAACCGAGGATATCGCGGTCGAGTCCGTTCGCTTGGACACAGCGCTCCAACGCCTCGGGCCAGGCGAGTATGCCGGTGACATCGTGACGGCCGAGTGCACCGAGTGCGGCGGTGGAGGTGAGATCATCGCCGAACTGAGTGGTTCCTACGGTGGGTGCGGCGGTAGGGCTGGTCTGGTCACCGCTGCGCAGGATCGAGATGATGCCGCCCGTGCCCGCCATCAGGGCAGTCGCCGCAGCAGCGGCGGCAAACCACCGTAGCCCGCTCCGTCGGCGCGCGTCGAATATGGCCAGTCGTGGTGCGGATTTCGGTGTCGGTGTTTCGCTGCCGGATTCTGCCGCCGGAACCGGTGGTCGCCGCTCGATGGTAGCGGTGTCCGGTTCACTCCGATCCTCGGATACGTCGAGCTCATCGACGAGTCGTGTGAGCCGGGTCATCACGTCCTCGGGCATGGCGTGGATGATGCGTTCGGTACGTCCGAGTGCGCGCAGTTCGGCGCTGACATCGTCGAGTGAGCGTAAGAAGCTCAGTGCCTCCTGATCGTGGGAAACAACGGGCCACAACTGCTCGTATTGCGCCGCGGTCATATTGCCTGCGTGCAGATCGGCGAGCAATTCGGCCGTGAACGGAGGCTGCGGTACCCGGGTCGACATCGCACCTCCGTTGTCTGCCTCGGTCATCGCGGAATCCCCGTGCTGATGGGGGCTGCTTCTGCTATCGCTCATTTTCGTCACCATTAATGACGCATCCCAACTACTTCCGGTTCCCCGGATCACGTAGGAAATCCAATCGCTCTTTCAATCGCTGTCGTGCGCGGGCACACCGGCTTTTGATGGTTCCTTCGGGGACACCGAGCAGCGCTGCGGCTTCGGCCACGCTATACCCCTCCATATCTACCGTGACCAGCGCGGTTCGTTGGTCCGGTGGCAGTGAGAACAAAGCGTGATCAACGACCATGGATGTTTCCAGCTCAGCCATCTTGTCGCGATCGTCTCGGGGCTCGGGCATGGTATCCGGAGAAAGTGAGAGCACGCGTCTGGACTTGTTACGTCGGATTCGATCCAGACAGGCGTTCACCACTATTGTATGCAGCCAACTGCGTACCTCGGCCTCGGCGCGGAACGAGCCGGCTGTGCGGTGGGCCGCCAACAGCGCGTCTTGTAGAGAATCGGCCGCGTCCTCGCGAGTGTAGGACGTACGCAGGGCAGTCTGCCATAGATGGTCGTTGTGTCTGCGCAGCAATTCCGCGAAGGCGTGCCGTTGACCGCGGACATGCGCTGCCAGCAGTTCGGTGTCGGTGTACTCGCCGGGCGCGAACGAGTGCTCGCGGTAAGCGATCGACCGTGGCATTCCCCCGCAAAACTCCTTGTTCAATTCGGACAACGATGCCAGCCCTCGGACAGGGCTCATACGGCGCGGGGTGGTCGACCGTCACCGAGATCTCGCAGCATCTGGGAACGAGAACTTCAGAATCTGGGAAGTTCCCTGCTAAGCGTCTGAGGATCATATCGTCTGTAACGATTTGGCGGCAACTGAAGCGATCGGCCGGAAACGGAGGCGCATGTGGTGCTGGGGATGTGCGCTAGTGCGGCCTGAATAACGAGGAGCGGCGCGAGGTCCGGCTACGGGACGGCGTCGAAATGGATATCAGCGATGGAAGTTTGGAACTGACTTCCGGAAGTCGCCAGTTCGGTAATCCAGACGAGTACGTACTGGGCGGCCTGGTCGGTTCGCACCGGGATGTTGGTGACACCATCGTTCAGCTGGGCGGAACCGACCAGCTGGGTTTGATCCAGCGTTGGTGAACTGGTTGGTGAAGTGCGGATTTCCACTGATGTCCCGGCACTGGGCGAGCGGATCGAGACATTCGTGAGTTTCGCGGGACTGGACAGCGTCGCCATCAGCCCGACGCCCTTCTTGAGCGCTGGGAACTGCTGGAAGTACTGATCTGTACGCCACAGGCTGTCCGGATTGCTGTCCAGCACTGCTTGGGCGTTGGCGACGCCGTCTGGGGTGCCTTCAGGGGAGAACACCGATACTGTAGTCACGGCGATCGGCGTGCCGATCTGTGCGCTGGTCGGTGCGAGGTTCGGGCCCGCGGCCTCGGGAGTCGGTGTGGGCTGGCTGTTGGTCGTCAAGCCGATATCGCTCTGTTCATTCAGCGGTGCGTCCGAGGCGCTCGGCGCGAACACACTGACCATCCACCAGATGACGATGCCGATCACCAGCGCGGCCAAGATGCCGAGCCCGATCATGATCCACATCATCCGTTGCGCTCGTTCTCGTTCCGCCGCGAGCAGCTCTGGATCGGCTAGCGAGTCGTCGTTGTTCGTGGACGCGCGTTGGCCGAGCCGCAGTACCGGAATGAAGTCGGTCTTTTGATCGACCACCGAGGCTTGCTCGAGCACATGCTGAACCGTGGCGGCGGTGCGTACGCCTTTGTTCGACTCCAGTGAACGGACGGCGACCGCGGAGATCTCGAACGGTACTTCGGGACGGATCTGCCGTGGTTCCATGGGGGTGCCATCTGGACTGAAGTCGGCCATGTGAAGCCCACCGACCCTGGCGGCGGTGTTGGTGACTCCACCGGAGCGAATCGGCCAGCGCGCGGTGATCAGCGCATAGAGCATTGCGCCCAGACCACGGACATCGGCCTGTGCGTCGGCATCGGATAGGGTGCCGGGGAAAGCAAGCACCGCGTCACCTGCCGCGCTGATGCGTACTCGGTCGGGATGGTCGATAGACAGTGCCCCGCCGCCTCGGTGAGTGAGCTCGGCCGCCGAAGCCAGGGCACGGATGGCGCGCGCGGCACCGATCGGTGAAGGTACTGTGTCGGCCATTTCGCGCAGCGAACGGCCAGGGGTCCATTCCGCCACTACGATGCCGCCTGAGCTACCACGAACGACGTCCAAGACGCGGGCGAGGCCGGGCGAGTTGATCCGGCCCAAGCGCAGCGTACGAGACAAGATCGCTTGCGGGCCATCGTGACCGGCGTTGTCGGCTTCCTTCTGATCGGCGTCGACAAAGGTCAGCGCCACCTCACGGTCGAGCTTGATATCTAGTGCCTGCCAGAACTTCAAGCCACGCGCACCGCCGTGGCTAGCCAGCAGCCGGTAGCGGCCACCGGCCACCGAAGCGCCGGGAATCAGCTTGGGACCGCGCGGCACTCGCCGAGCGGCCGGGCCTTCGCCACCCATCGGTGGCATCTCCGGCGATCCGACAGGGAACGTTCCGGTGTCGTACATCGGATCGTGTGGCGGTCGGCTCCCTGATTGTCTCGCCACATCCGGATCCGGCGGAGTCGCTTCTGGCTCCTCATGCGCGTGCGCGGAATAATACGGCTTCCCCGCAGTCAGCGGTACATCGGTGGACAGGCCGCCGGCCGCGGTCGCAGAAGAATCGGTGGCCGGGACGCCATCCGCTGCGTCGTCGCTCACCCTCGGTCCTCCTTCGCCCTGGTATGTCGAGCTTCCGGCGAATTCGCCACTTGTGTTTCTCTGCCGAACAGGGTACGGGAACTCGCTCACACCGGTGATGTCGACAGCGTCGGCTCTGATTACCGGCAGCACCATGGTCTGGGCATCCATATACGGATCGAACCGCGGGTAGGCGAGGTACGGGTCGGGCCGTCGAAGTACTTGCGTGGCGTAGGGGTCTTCGGCCGGGCTCTTCAGGTCGAGATCCGGTGCTGGCGGGGTCCAACCGAGGCGCCGGGAGATAGCCACGGTAATAGCGACAATTTCCGGGATTCCGGCCAGTCGCATCAGGCCGAAGGCCACTGCGAGCATGACCGAAGCGGTGATGGCGACCCGGAGCAGCGAGCCGGGACCGCCGAGCGATGCGCTCAGCCGGTCCAGGCCGAGTACCCGGTCCACGATCCACATCACCGCGCCACCAGCCAGTGAGGCGAGCACCACGCGGCTCACAGTGCGCCCGACATTGGCCATTCGGAGATTACCGAGGCTACGGTGCAGCAGGTAGCCGCCGACCATGGCGCCGACCATGAAGCCGAGTCCGTTCGCGATACCGAGTGCGATCACCACGTGCTCGGCATCGGTGACCACTGGGGCGAGCGCCGAGAAGATAACCTTGGCGGTGGTGATTCCTAGAATGATCCAGGTCGGTGTCCACGCTTGTTCTCTGGCATAGAACACGCGCAGGTGGATGAGCACCAGTGCGTATGGGATAAGCGTGAAGGCGGAACAGCTCACCGCCAGGCCGAGGCGTTCGGCATCGTCCGCGAATCGTGCGTAGCCGAACAGTGCTCTACCGACCTGTGGTCCTGCCAAGGTCAGGAATACGACCACGGGGACCAAGGAGATCATGGTCAGCCGAGTGGCGACCGAGAGATCGTCGACGACCGCGGGAGCGTCATCCGCCGCGGCGTTTCGGCTCAACCGAGGCATGATCGCGGTGAGCACGGTGACGCCGAGTACGCCGTAGGGCAACTGCAGCAGTGCCCAGGCATTCTGGTAGATCGCAGGTCCGGCCGCGTCGGAGTGTGACGAGATATTGTTGGCGATGATCAGCCCGGACTGGCTGATCAACACGTACAGAACGATGGCGATGCCCATTCGGCCGAATTGCTTCAGCCGGGTATCGATCCCCCACAATGGCCGCAGGTTGATACCTTGTCGGCGAATGGCGGGCACCAGGCTGAGCGCCTGCGTGAGCACACCGAGTGTGACGCCGAGACCGAGAACCAAGATCTTCGGATCACTCATCCGCACCGGATCGAGGGTGATCTCACCAGGGGTCAGTGCGTAGAGACCGAGTACGGCGAGCACCACGATGTTATTGAGCACTGGAGCCCAAGCGCCGGGTTTGAACACTTGCCGCGTATTGAGAATTGCGGTGAGCAGCGCTGACATACCGTAGAACAGGATCGCGGGCAGCAGTAGAAATGTCAGCGCCGTGGTCAGCGAGGTGTTTACCTTGCCGTCGGACGAGACGAAGACATGGGTTGCCAGCAGCGGTGCCGCCGCGAGCGCGAACAAGGTCGCCAGTGCCAGCACCGTGAATGCCGCGGTAACCAGACGCCGCACGAAGGATTCGCCACCGTCGGCGTCTTCTTGTTCCGCACGTACGAGTGTCGGTATGACAATCGCGGTCAGCACTGCACCCAGTACCAGTTCCGCGATCATGTTCGGGATCAGACTGGCGGATGCGAACGCACTGGCGATCGCTGGGCCGAGAACAGCCAGTAGCAATAACTGTTTCCCGAATCCGGTGATCCTGCTGATCAGTGTCGCGAAAGCGATCGATCCCGAGTCACTGAGCAGCCGGGAGTTCGAATTCTGCTTCGATTCGTCGGTTTCCGGCGGCTTCGTGATGTCAGTGCGGGCAGGCACTTCCTCGGTCCGTGGGCGTTCCGGTGCGGTGGTCTCATTGCTGGCAGGAGCTGGTTGCCGCTGATCCGGCGGTGGCAGATGTGGTCGTACCGGGGCATAACGAGGTGGCTGAGACCGGCCGGATTCCGGTGGGGCGGCCGGGATAGGTCCGGAGTGGAGTGGGTGCGGTGTGGCCGGGATGGGGCCGGACTGAGGTGGACGCAGCCCTGCTGGTGGCGTGGAATTGGGGGCACCGGCCGGCAACGGACCGGATTGGCCAGGCCCAGGGTGTACAGAAGTAGGCGGCGCCTGCCGCGGTTGCACAGATCCAGGTGGCGGAACGGGATACTGCCGCCGATCCTGGGAAGGGCCGAAGTGCGGTGGTAGCGGCAGCGGCGGTCGTTTCGGTCCCGGGTCGGGTGGGGGCATACGCTGCCCTGGTCTCGATTGTGCTGTGGCCGGAGGTTGACCGATCGGCGGCATCGGGCCACCGTTCCTGTCCAGATCCCGCTCATGCGGGTACCTGGTCTCGGGTGGGTGGCGTTCCCACGGTGCGGCCGGTGCTCGGTGGATCGGTGGCTCTTCGGGCTCATCGCCTTGTCGGGGGCGATGAGCCGATATGCCATCGTCACTCATCCTGCCTCCTGTACCTGCCGGGATATCCATACCCCCACCGGTTCACCACGATCGGTGCACATTCTGTTCATCGCCCCTCCGGCCAGGCCGGCACGGAACACTTGATTGTCCTCTACCGTGCCACACGACACGGCGACATTCCACATTGATGCAGGTAGAAGTGGTTGGTGCGAGGTCGCTGTTACGGAATTGCTCACCGCGTTCGCCTGCGTTGCTTTCGCGCCCGCAGTATCCGCTTGCGTGCGCGTCGGTAGCGGTTGGCGCGACGCCTGGTATCGGAATCGAAACCCTCGTCCGCCGGATCTGGCTGTCCACGAAATCCGTGCCACAGTCGGCGTCCGACCAGCAAGAGCAGTAGGAAACCGGCGCATCCAGTAATTATCGCCAAGGCTCGACCATAGGCATTCGACCGCACCGAGACCTGAGTCGGGCTGCCGAGCGCGATCCCCTCCGGCGTGGTGAGCGAGATGGGAATGACCAGGTTGCGGCTGTCGCTCACCTCAGTTGGGATTCGGAAGGATCGTGACCCGTTCGGTGGAAGCTGCTGCTCGCCGGGATCGGTGATTTTTGTCCCGGCCGGAGCCTCGATGCGGAATCTGACCTGGATGGCCACCGGTAGATCATTGCGGGCGACCAGTAGTAAAGGGCTCTGTTCGGTAGCGAGTGTGTACACACCGCCCGGCGGTAGCACGGTGACCGAGCGGTAGAGTTCGTCCATTGTCCGGGTGGTCTGATCCAGCCTGCGCCGGGCGAAGGTGTTCGGCTGGGTAGCGTCGCGCCCTCGCCTATCCGACAGGCTCAGCGCGCGGATCAGATCATCCCGCAACGGCGTCAGAAAATCACGCGGCGTCAACTCCGCGGCTGGCACGTCCACCATCGCGCGCATCAGCTCGCTGATCCGGCGACCCTGTTCCCGCGTGGGCGGCACGAACTGATCCGGCACCGCGTGCTGCGCGACCCGCGACAGATAATCCAGCTCATGGGGTTGTGGGTCTGGTGGCAGTGCCGCCAGATCTTGGAATGGGCGTGCCGTGGCGAGGCCACTGCGCATCAATAGATCGAGTTGGTGTAACAGTGCGGTCGACTCCTGCTGGTTGGCGCCCCACTGCTGCGGTGGGACGAGCAACAGTGCGCGTGACCGTTCCACTTCCGGATTCAGCGCACTCCAAGAGATAGCTCCGAGTGCGTCCTGCAGCCGCGCCGAACGAGAATCGCTTGTTACCTTGTAGCGGGCCTGGGCTGGGGTGAAGGGGGGGGTAGGTGGGTTGGAGCCGACTGCGGCCAGCGCGGTCGCGGACCAGATATCGAAGGTCACCGCTCGCAGCGCAGAGTCGGGGACCGATCCTGGGACGTCAGCGGTCGGCGGTGTCGCACCTGGTGTATTCGGCGGCACGGGCGCGGGTGCGATGGACGACCCGGTCGCGGTGATGGCGGGCAGCCGGACTATACGGGTGCCCGCTGTCGTGGTGGCCGAGTTCGTCTCCGCGGCGTTCGGGCTGTTCCCACCAGTCGATTGGGCCTGGCTTGTGCTGCCTTGTGGGTTGATCGCGGTCGAAGCGAGCACTGCGGTCTGGAAACCGTGGTTGCGCAGGAGAAGTCCTGCTCCCCTATCGATGCTGCCGGACTCTGGCACGCTGACCCCACGCACCGAGTGAGTGGACAGGATCGAATCGATGATGTCGGCGGGTTGGTCGATCGCACGCTCGGTCAACGCGGGGTCGTCGACTGCGGCCAATGCCGTCAGATCCACTTGCGCGAACGGCAGCGCCACTGTGCACATCGACTCCGCCAGTGTGCGCAGCCGACCCAGCCAGGCCTTCGCCTGTTCGGTACCGGTGCCTGCTCTGGTCGCGCCATCCGGATCGGATGGGCTGGCCAGCACGCGATAACCGCCGGTCATCGCACGTACCGTGAGCAGCAGATCAGGATCTATCGCGAGGCAGACTGCCGTGTCCAGATTGCTGTCCAAGTGGGTACTGTCGGTGCCGTTTCGGATGGTGCCGATCATCGCCTCCAGTGCGGTCAACAGCTGATCGAGGCGGCCGCCTTTTCCGAGGGAGGTGGCCAGCTCGTCGTCGGTGAGCTGCACGGTACTGTCGGCGCTGCCTGGCCTGCCTGCGGTTTGCCTAGGTCGGTCGGCCAATGGCCACAGCAATGTCGTCGCCACCGGTGCTTCGGTGGGCGCGGGCACTGAAGGGATCACCGAAGCGGAAGTCTGATCACTCGGTGCGGCGGGCACTCCGAGTACCGGCAGCAGGAACCGGGCATCGTCCAGCCTGGCCTGGGTGCCATAGGCTGGTTCGCCGTTGACATTCAGCAGCACTGGATAGACGCCAGGTTCGGTGATGCCGAGTGATGTCGCGCCGTCGGCGGAGCGTAACGGGATGGGTAGTGTGAATTGTTTGCGCTGGCCTGGATTCAACCGCCGCGCGATGTCCTCGAACTCGCCGTGTACGCCGTAATTGGCCTCGTCGAGACGCAATGTCGTGCGCAACCCGCTCGGTGCGGTGATCGCCGCCGCACGCTGGAGGCGGATGCTGATATCGTCCACCACTCGGTCGCCGATATTGGTGACTGTGCCCGAGACCCTGAGTATGGGATCACTGGTGGTGGTCACCGTGGTCGGCGACACCGAATCCAGCGACAACTTCAGAAATTTCGGGTTCGACGAGGCGCCGTATTCGGTCGGTCGTGCTACGGCCACTGCGGAATCCAGCAGTGGCAGCATCGTCACCGAGCCGAGGATGGTCAGGACCGCCACGAAGATCCGGAACAGTCCATGCGTCATCGCTTGCCGGTCTCCATCCGGTCGATCAGTTTGTTCGCCATCTCGGCCAGTCGCCGCTCGTCAGCGTAGGCCAGCCGAGAGTCCAGTTCGTTCAATGGCACCCAAGCGACTTGGGTGACTTCCACATCGGCGTCGGACAGCTCGCCGCCGACCGAACGCAGCAAGTAATGATGCACTGTTTTGTGTATCCGCCGACCTTCGGTCACGAACCAGTAATCGATGCTGCCTAGCTCAGCCACTATGACGCCGATGATTCCGGTTTCCTCGGTGACCTCGCGGATCGCGGCCTGTTCGGCGGTCTCACCTTCTTCGATATGTCCTTTGGGCAGTGACCACAGTAGCCGCCCTCGGCGATCGGTGCGTCCGATGAGGGCCGCACTGCGGTTGTCCTGTGGCCTGTCCAGTCCGTTGATGACCAGCCCACCCGCTGAGGTTTCCCGCACCGTGCGCATCTGGGGTTTCGCAGCGCCGCCGGCCGAACCGCGGCGCCGAGGCTGGCGGCGTCGACTGTTCGCACGATCGGCCGGAGACACCTGGCAATCCTACTGTGCGTGATCCACGCGCCTGCGCCGCTGCGCACGCCCTGCCCGGCTGTGCTGAGCCGAGTCCACGAGCAGTGGACATCATTGTGGGGGCTGTGCGGGTATCCATGTTGTCACGGCTCGGTAAGCTGCTCATTCGTGGTTTCGCCCAAGTCAGAGGATGCTGCGCTGGATAGACGTACCCGACTGCTGGCAGCTGCGGCGGTAAGCCTCGGTGAGTTGTCGGACGTGTTGACCCCCCTTGGTGAGTTGTTCGCGGCGCGGGGATACGAGTTGTACCTGGTCGGTGGGAGTGTTCGGGATGCGGTGCTCGGCAGGTTGGGGACCGATCTGGATTTCACCACCGACGCGCTGCCGGAGGCAGTGCAGGACATAGTGCGCGGGTGGGCCGATAATCTGTGGGATACCGGTGGTCTTGCATTCGGCACAGTCAGTGCGGTCAAAGAAGGTCAGCAACTGGAGATCACTACTTTCCGCGCGGACAGCTACGACAGGGTGTCGCGCAACCCACAGGTGACCTTCGGGGACTCGCTAGAGGGCGACCTGGTTCGCCGGGACTTCACGGTGAATGCGATGGCGGTCCGGGTCGGCGCGGATGGCGCGATGGAATTCATCGATCCGCTCGGCGGAATGGACGCCTTGCTTCAGGGCGTGCTCGACACGCCGGCCGCACCGGAGGACTCGTTCAATGACGATCCATTGCGGATGCTGCGTGCCGCACGGTTCGTTTCTCAACTCGGCTTCGAGCCGCATCCGCGGGTTCGAGAAGCGATCACTGCTATGGCCGCTCAGATCGATCGGATCACCGCCGAGCGGGTGCGTGTCGAGCTGGACAAGCTGATCGCGGGTGCGCATCCGATCGACGGCATCAACCTCATGTGTGAGACCGGACTGGCTCAGCGAGTGCTGCCCGAGGTCCCCGCGATGAAGCTGGAGATCGACGAGCACCACCAGCACAAAGATGTCTACTGGCATTCCCTCACGGTGTTGGAGCAGGCCATCGACCAGGAGGAAAGCGACCCCGACTTGGTACTGCGCTGGGCCGCGCTGCTGCACGATATCGGAAAGCCGGATACCAAACGGAACGAGTCGGGTGGCGGTGTCAGCTTCCATCACCACGAAGTGGTCGGTGCGAAGATGGTGCGTAAACGGATGCGAGCGCTGAAGTATCCGAAACAGTTCACCGAGGATGTGGCTCAGCTGGTATTCCTGCACCTGCGCTTCCATGGCTACGGCAAAGGTCAGTGGACCGATTCGGCGGTCCGCCGCTATGTCACCGATGCCGGTGAGCTGCTCCCCCGTCTGCACAAGCTTGTCCGCGCCGACTGCACTACTCGTAATAAGCGCAGGGCCGCCGCGCTGCGCGCCACCTATGACGAGTTGGAGGCGCGGATCGAGCGAATCCGGCAACAGGAGGATCTGGCCAAGGTCCGTCCAGACCTGGACGGCACCGAGATCATGGAGTTGCTCGGCCTGCCACCAGGCCCCGCGGTGGGCAAGGCGTGGCGCTATCTGAAGGAACTGCGGCTCGATCGTGGCCCACTCACCCGTGCCGAAGCCGAATCCGCACTGCTCGAGTGGTGGAAAACACAGGACTGACCAGACGCAGAGCCGGGCCAGGCTCAGAAGACGATCAGCGTGGTGCCTGCGAGGATCGCGGAGCGGACCTGAGCAAGGTCGAACGAACCGGTGATTTCCGATAGTTCGACGCGGAACCGGATCAGATTGCCCTCTCGAGTGGCGCGTGCGATCCGCGTTGCCGAGGGGAGCTGTTCGAGCGGTACGGTATGGGCGCCGAGCACTCGACGCGGTACCGGAACGCCCCGCCAGCTCGCTCTGCGCACATCGATATGCAGCAGATTGACTGTGATGGACGCGTCGACCAGCGCGGTGACCGGTCGTCGTCGATGCCTGGCTCGGATAAGCCCACTCGGGTGCGGCTCTAGGGACCAGTCCAGTGATCGGGTATTGAGCCAGTTGATCAGCGCCGTAGTGGTTACGGTACCGATCAGGTCGAGTCGGGCGGCGCGCACTCTGGTCGGCATGCCCGGAATCAGGCGGACGCCGTGTGCGATGACGGTCACAGCCTCGATCGGGTGGTTGTCCCAGCGCAGCTGCGACAGTACCGTCTTGATCTGAAAATGAGCGCCCCGGCGCCGCGCCTTCAGTACCTTCAGGGTGGCATGCAGGTGGTGACCGAGGAGCGTAGCGTCGACTTCTTGTCCGCCGAACCGGCTCAGAATGCCTTCGCTGAGCATCGTCATCAGCACGTCGGGCAGCAGCGCTGTGACAGTCCCGGCGCCGAGGTCGGCGATGGGGTCCATCCACGCGGCGCCGAGCGCGACCCACTGCTCCAGTGCGGGTGGCTCGAGCAGGCGTTTCCCGAGATCGATGGTCCGTAACAGCGACCAGGACTTCGGATCGAAATACATGGCCATTATCGGACAGAGCGTACTTGCCGCAGGAGTGCGTCGCTATCGCGCTATACGGTGGTTCGGGTGTATCGCGTCAGTTTTCGCCTGCGGGCGCGAGACTGTCTTCGAATGTTGGACAACGCCCGTATCCGCCACCTCCTGGTGTTTCGATCCGCAGTACATCCCCTGGTTTCAGCTGTGCGGAGTCTGCGCCGCGTAAATGCGTGACGGTATTGTCGGAGCGTTCGATCTGGTTGTGGCCCGGCATCCCCGGCTCACCGCCCGCCATGCCGTACGGTGGGACCCTACGGTGACTCGTCAAGGTGGAGACCGATACCGGTTCGGTGAAACGCAGGCGGCGCACCGCGCCGTCCCCGCCATGCCAGCGCCCGGCCCCTCCACTGCCTGTGCGTACCGAGAACTCCTCCAGCACCACGGGCAGGCGCCATTCGAGAACTTCCGGGTCGGTGAGCCGCGAGTTCGTCATATGAGTCTGGACCACGCTGGTGCCGGAGAAGCCGTTTCCCGCGCCGGAACCGGAGCCGATGGTTTCGTAATACTGGCTGCGGTCATTGCCGAAGGTGATGTTGTTCATGGTGCCGGAACCCTCGGCCTGCACCCCGAGCGCCGCGTACAGCGCGCCGGTGATCGCCTGAGAAGTCTCGACATTGCCTGCGACGACGGCAGCGGGAGGTTCGGGAGCGAGCATGGATCCGGGTGGCACGACTATCCGCAACGGACGCAGGCAGCCGTCGTTGAGCGGGATATCATCGGCGACCAGAGTGCGGAAGACGTATAGGACTGCCGCATTGGCAACCGCGTAGGGCGCGTTGAAATTACCGTGCAGCTGTGCCGATGTTCCGGTGAAATCGATCGTGGCGCTGCGCTCTTCTCGATCCACTGTGACCCGAACCCGGATGACGGCTCCTAGGTCGGTCTCGTAGGAGTACGAGCCGTCGTCGAGCGACTCGATGACCCGGCGCACCGACTCTTCGGCATTGTCTTGGACATGGCGCATATATGCCTCGACAACGTCGAGCCCGAAGTGCTCGATCATCTTCTGGACCTCTTCGACCCCCTTGGCGTTGGCCGCGATCTGTGCACGCAAGTCTGCGAGATTGGTAGACGGGTTGCGGGACGGATATGGCGCTTCGGTAAGTAGCCGGTAGGTCTCCTCTTCCCGGAACCCGCCGTTCTCGACGAGCAGCCAGTTGTCGAAGACTACTCCCTCTTCCTCGATGCGGTGGCTGTCGGCAGGCATGGAGCCCGGCGCGATACCGCCGATTTCGGCATGATGACCGCGAGAGGCGACATAGAAGAGGATCTCTCTGCCTGCCGAGTCGAACACCGGCGTGATCACTGTGATGTCCGGCAAGTGTGTGCCGCCGTGATAGGGGTCGTTGACCGCGTAGCTGTCGCCGGGGCGCATAGTCTCCCGGTCTTGATCGGCAGAATGCCGCGCACATGTCCGCCGCCGGATGACTTCCTTGACACTGGTGCCCATGGAGCCGAGATGAACCGGGATATGTGGCGCGTTGGCGACAAGATTGCCGTCGGGGTCGAACAACGCACACGAGAAGTCCAAGCGCTCTTTGATATTGACCGACTGAGCAGTCGATTCCAGACGCGCGCCCATTTGCTCGGCGATGGACATGAACAGGTTGTTGAAGACTTCCAAGAGGACGGGATCCGCTTCGGTGCCCGCTTCTGGTCCCACTGCTATGGTTGCCCGCTCCATGATCAGGTGTCCGATGTCGTTCACGGTCGCTTGCCAGCCCTCGTCGACCACGGTGGTGGCATTGGCCTCGGCGAGCACGGTGGGCCCGGATACGGTCTGGCCTGGTACCAATTCCGCACGTCGATACAGCAGTACCTCTCGCCAGTCGCCACCGGTATGCAGGCGAACAGTCTCCGGTTCCGTCCTCTTCTCGCGGGCAGTAGTGCGGGCGGACAATTCAGGTGGTTCGGTGCGGTAGGTCGCCTCGACGGAGAGGGCTTCGATAACAATGGGGCGCTGCAGCGTGAAGGAATATGTGGCGCGATGGTGTTCCTCGAATTCCCTTGTCATCTCGACTGGGTCGGTGAGCCGCACGGTGAGGGCGGTATCGGTGCCGTCATAGCGCAGCTGGGCTCGCCGGACCACGCGGATCCGTTGTTCGGTCAGGCCTTCGGCCGATAATTCCGTACGGGCGGCGGCCTCCAGTATGTCGGCGGTAGCGCTGACGCGCGGCATGGATTCTGGTAGCAGCGGCAATTCCAGGGACTGTTCTCGCATAGCTGTTGTGTCGGCCAGCCCTATGCCGAGTGCGGAAAGCACACCGGCCATCGGAGGGACGAGGACGGTCCTGATACCGAGGGAATCGGCTACCGCGCAGGCGAGCTGGCCGCCGGCGCCACCGAATGTGGTCAGCGCGTACCGGGTGACATCGTGGCCTTTCTGCACAGAGATCCGCTTGATGGCACCTGCGATATTGGCGACGGCGA
Organism: Nocardia sp. TBRC8007; assembly: GCF_056629435.1. Lineage (NCBI taxonomy): Bacteria > Bacillati > Actinomycetota > Actinomycetes > Mycobacteriales > Nocardiaceae > Nocardia > Nocardia sp. TBRC8007. Next base: position 24,554 of record NZ_JBWSOR010000024.1, read on the forward strand.
TCTGCAGGTAGCCTTCGGCGACTTGCTCTGGTGTGCGATCGTCCCCGGTGCATTCGGCGATCTCGGCGGCCAGCTCAGTGAACCGGGCGCCGATCAGCTCGTGATCGAGTGGTTCGTTGCCGTCTGCGCCGAAAACATGCGGGAAGTGCGCGGACTGGATACGGCCTAGCATCACGTTGGCATCGGTGACGGTCAGCGGTCCGCCGCTGCGGTAGCAGGCCGGTCCGGGTACGGCGCCCGCGGAATCAGGCCCGACACGGTAGCGGCTGCCGTCGAAATGCAGGATAGAACCACCACCGGCCGCGACTGTGTGGATATCCAGCATCGGGGCACGGAGCCGCACCCCGGCGAGCTGTGTGGTGAACACCCGCTCGTACTCGCCTGCGAAATGTGAGACGTCGGTGGAGGTTCCGCCCATATCGAAGCCGATGATCCGGTTGTATCCGGCGAGCTGCGACATCCGGACCATGCCGACGATACCGCCGGCGGGGCCGGACAGGATGGCATCCTTACCTCGGAATTTCCCGGCTTCGGTGAGGCCTCCGTTGGATTGCATGAACATCAGCCGCACCCCGGCGAGCTGATCGGCGACCTGCTCGACATAGCGGCGCAGTACCGGTGAGAGGTAGGCGTCCACCACGGTGGTGTCCCCTCGTGGTACGAGCTTCATCAAAGGGCTCACTTCGCTGGACAGCGAGATCTGCGGGAAGCCGAGTGCACTGGCGACTCGGCCGATGGCTTGTTCGTGCGCGGGATAGAGGTGGCTGTGCATGCACACCACGGCGACAGCGCGAATGCCCTGTTCGTGTATTTGCTTCAGCTCGGTGGCGAGGGTACCGAGGTCTGGAGGTCGCAGCACCGTGCCGTCGGCCAGTATCCGTTCATCCACCTCGATGACCTGCTCGTATAACAGCTCCGGCAGTACGATCTCGCGGGCGAAGATCTGCGGACGATTCTGGTAAGCGATCCGCAGGGCGTCGCGAAAGCCTCGGGTGATCACGAGGACTGTGCGTTCCCCTTTACGTTCCAACAGGGCATTGGTGGCGACCGTGGTTCCCATCCGGACCGCGTCGATCCGATGCTCGACGTCAGTGCCCGCGGTTGCGGTAGCGAGAATCTCCCGGATTCCGGCGACCGCGGGATCGGCGTAACGCGCTGGGTTCTCCGACAGGAGTTTATGCGTAACGAGCTCGCCGTCCGGTCGCCGAGCAACGATATCGGTAAAGGTGCCACCTCGGTCGATCCAGAACTGCCACCCCGGTCGCGGAGCATCGGATGTCGTCGCGTCTGTCTTGGTCGCAGAGGACTCCCGTTCTGCGCCGCCACACCGGTCGATCACATCGCGCACAATACCAATGGTGGTTCACCGCATCGGCCAGTGCCGTCGCGGATTCATGGCACAGGGTGCCCGGCATCGTCAGCGCGGCGGAGCCAGCCGGGCATGCATGAGATACACGTTGTAGCTGTCCCATTCAGAGAGCGTGAAATACAGATCCTCACTCGTCGACCACGGATGGATGAACCCACCATAGGATTTCGGGTAGTCGATGGTGGAGACCAGCGGTATCGCATCCGTCCACGCACCTTGCGGGCTCGCCGCAGTGCGCAGCACGATCGCGCTCCTGGCTGGATCCAAGTAGACCATCTGCCACCGACCAGTTTGCTGGTCGTAGCGCACCGACAGCTCACTGGCTATACCGAACACCAATGGGGTGGCTCTGTGTTCGGCCGCTGGTACCCAGTCGCCGCCCACCCAATACTGGTAGGCGGATTTGTTCAGCACATCTTCCGCAGGTACTCGGGCCAGTCCGATCATGCCTATGCGCCCATTAGGCGTGCCGAACATATAGACGTAGTCGCCCTGTGGCACCATGGCGGCCACCTGGAACGTGCCGAGGCCGAATGAGTTGCCCCACCTGGCGTGCTGGTCTTTCTTCCAGGTATGCCCGTGGTCATCGGAGTAGGCGATCCCACCGTAATTGGTCCACCACATGCCGGGGATACGACTCCACCGGTTCACTGACATATAGCTGAGATACTGCCTGCTCCCGAGTGCGAAGCCGGAGGTAGGAATAGTGGTGGTCTCCCAATTCCTGATCTTGCGGCTGGCCAGGATTTCCGCCGCGTGGCATCGATTGTCCTGTACGAAGGTGTCCAGTGTCAGACCGTCCGACAGATCGCGATCAGTGCTGAAAGCGATGACATTGCTGCGCCAGTCCTGGTCGTCCTGGCCCGCCCCGCCGCTGGACCAGCCCTTACCGAAGGTATCACCGAAAACCACGGCGATCTTGCCCGGTGCTGTCTCCCACATCAGTCCGAGGTCGGTGCCGTCGACCTGCCAGCGCACGTCGGTACGGTTGGGTGAGCCATGCCCGGTCACCTGATCGACCAGTCGCACTGTTTCGACGTTCGACACGGGCACCGGCGCCGCGCGCGGACCTGGCTCGATCGGACGCGTCATCTGTGCCGGAGCGGGCTGCGCTTCTATCTCAGGGCCGCCGGGTACCGAGAGCGGGATCGGAATCGGCTCTATTTCCGGCCGGAACTCGATACGTGGCAGCAGGATCGGATTGCTGGAACCTGAGTCGGTGCCGGAACCCGAGGCGGCTGCCGCCTCGGTGCCGGCGTCGGAGGCGAGATGCGACTCGGGCTCGGGGCTTTCACGGATATCGGGGCATGGATCGGCGCATGGATCGGCAGGCAGCGGGTCGGGGTCGATCCGTGTGTTGTCCGGTGGCGGGTCGGGTACTGGAACTGGGGTGAACTCCGGGATCGGTACCGGTATATCGATATGGGGTGGCAGTGGCGGCGCAGGTGGTTGCACAGGGTCCGGTGCACGATTGAGCGGGTCGAACCCGATCTCGCCGCAACTGTTCACCGGCAGCGGTGCCCATGGGAAGGGAGCGGCTTGCGCGGCTGGTATCGGCACAGTGAGAGCCTCGGCGAGCAGTACAACCCACAGCGCTGGTATCCGGAGAAGACGGATTCCGGATGCGCACATCATTTCGGGGCGGCCGGTGGCCATCCGGCGGTTGGGTGACCATCGGTCGGCCGAGTCTGCCACGAATCCAGCCTTTTTCGTACCGCGTCGAGGTTGTTCACCGGAGAAACCATGTCGTGATGCCTCCTGTCGATCGGCCGCAGGCGAGTCAACTTACCGGAGTGCAGCAGGCAAGCGTGGGATGCGGAATCCACAGGTCATCCCATAGTGGAATCAGTGTCCAGCTGTTCATCGGATATGCTTCGCGCGCCGCGTGTTCAGTGTGACGGCCGCGATTCCCGCAGCGTAGATCGCGGCGCAGGCCAGGACCACCACCGGCGCGTGTCCATCGTCCGGAACGACCAATGCCGTAATCGAGATCGCCAGCACGAACGCGATGTTGAAGACAGTGTCTTGCAGTGCGAAAACCTGGCCACGCCGCGCGTCATCGATATCGATCTGCATCGAGGCGTCACCGGTCAACTTGATCGTTTGTCCGGCCAGGCCCAATAGGAACGCACCAACCAGCAGGAGTTGATGCGCGCGCGATAGCTCGGCATCTGAGTCGGCGAACGCGACTGGCGTGACCAGCGTCAGTTGCACCAGCATTGCGGTGATCAGGCCGACGACGACCGTACGCGGCCGTCCCAACCGGGGGGTGAGCAGTGGTGTCACGATGGCAGCCACGAGCATGCCCGCCGCAGTGGCGGCAATGGCGACACCGAAACCGACGAGACCACTGTCGAGCTCGAAGCCGTGCGTCGAGCTATGCCGTAGCACCAAAACCATAATGAGCGTATTCGCTCCGAAGACGATCCGGTGTGTGCCGATCCCGGACATCGTCGTCGTGACCGGAACAGACTCCCAGACCGCCAGGGCTCCGGTGCGTAATCCGGTGGCGATCGAGCGCATTGCGTTCTTTTCCGCCGCAGTATCGGATACAGGACCGAGCGCATGTGGCCGGAACCCGGCTGCTATCACCGCACCGAGTACCGATCCGGCGCCGCTGATCGCGACCGCGAGCGCCGAAGCGAAATCTCCGGCTCCGATCAGCCCGATCAGCCCCATCGCGATGGCCGCGCCGAGCCCGGCACATCCGGAGGCTACCGTGGCGAACACCGAGTTCATCGGCACCAGCCAAGCCTGGGCCAGGACTTGCGGCAGCGCAGCGGACACGCCGGCCATGACGAACCGACTGATACCTACCACGGCAAGAGCCAGTACCAGCAGTGCCGACTCGCCGATCCCGGCGAGCAACCCCATGCTCACCATGGCGATCGAGATCGCGCGCAGGACATTGGCAGTCAGTAGCACAGTGCGCCGATCCCAACGGTCCAGCAGCGCACCCGCGTATGGTCCGATCAGCGAATACGGCAGTAGCAGCACTGCGAAGCCCGCCGCGATAGCCAGTGGGTCGGTCTGTCGTTCGGGGTTGAACAGGATCGCGCCCGAAAATGCCGCTTGGAACATTCCGTCACCGAGCTGCCCGGAGAATCGCACCACGGCCAGCCGAGAAACACCTGGGTTTTGCCGCAGCGTGGCGCGCAGCCCGGCCTGCCCTTGCTGTATGGCAGTGAGGTTTTCGGCGTGACCAGTCGACACGTCCGCGAGCGTACTGCGTTTTCCGGCTATATCGGATATCACTGTCATAGATATCGCGGATGTTCCTGAAGTTTTCGCGCTACTTACCCGGCGAATATCGCGGCTTGATTCGGTGCGCTCGCTGAGCTTGCGTACATACGATCGTGATAGGCGTAGGTGAGTCGAGCGACCGCTTGTAGCCTGTCTCACCGAACGCGCCACCGCGAAAATGTAGGTGGCTTCAGCACGGAGCCACCTTCCATCCCTGGTGAACTTTCCAGTTCATGGCGCCTGTTCTTCCGTTGGCTCTTCTTGTGGCGCTTGATGTTCGGAGATGCTTCTGCCAGGAGGTTCTGCTTGCCTCCCGTTCATTTCCTGGTCGGTCACGTAAAATGCTGAGTGCAGCTCAGTTTACTAGGAATGTGGAGCACTGCGATGGAAGTGCGTATATCCGAACGGCGATCAGTGCACGGTTCCGAGAGGAGGACCACAATGTCCGCACTCACGACACCACATATCGATGTTCACCGTGGCGGTGACCGCATGAAGACGCGAGTCTCCTGGTTGGATTCGAAGCATTCGTTTTCTTTCGGGGAACATTATGATCCTGCTAACACTCATCACGGTCTGCTGCTGGTCAACAATGAAGACACCGTCTCCCCTGGGCAGGGCTTCGACACTCATCCGCATCGGGACATGGAGATCGTCACCTGGGTACTCGGCGGCAGCCTCGTACACCAGGATTCGCTGGGTCACAGTGGCGTTATCTACCCTGGGCTCGCGCAGAGAATGAGCGCGGGCACCGGAATCCTGCACTCGGAGAAAAACGATTCGTGGCGGATGGACGGTCGTGCTCGTGCGCACGACGAGCCTGTGCACTTCGTGCAGATGTGGGTGGTGCCCGATGAGCCCGGCCTCACTCCCGGCTATGAACAGCTGGAAATCGATGATGAGCTGGCTCGCGGTGGATTGGTCACAGTCGCCTCGGGTCTGCCGCACTACCGCGATCGGACCGCTATCACCATCAACAGTAGTCATTCGGCACTGCACGTGGCGCGTACAGCGGGGGTGGAGTCGGGTGTGGAGCAGTTGATCGAACTGCCTGACGCCCCATACCTGCATGTGTTCGTCGCCCATGGCCAGGTCGAAATGGAAGGTGTCGGCCTGCTCTATGGGGGCGACGCAGTGCGTTTGACCAGAACCGGTGGTCAGCGTGTGGTGGTGAGGCAGGCATCGGAGATCCTGGTGTGGGAGATGCACGCTCGATTGGGTGCGCAGTAGCCGTTTCACGGCATGGCCCACCCCAGGAGCGCGGTCATCAAGTGACTGCCGCGTACCTGCGGGCTACTTGTCCGATCGAGCATCGTGAGACACCACGGAGAGGAAACTCCATGTCGCAGTATCCGCCCTCTGGTCAGTATCCGCCGCCTGGTCAGTATCCGCCGCCTGGTCAGTATCCGCCGCCTGGTCAGTATCCGCCGCCGGGGCAACCCGGCTATTGGCAGGAGTCACCCAAGAACAAGGGCCTGGCGATCACCGCTTTGGTGCTCGGTGTTATCGGATTATTAGGCAGCTGGACGATTGTCGGCGGCTACCTCTTCGGTGTTCTGGCCATCATCATCGCCTTGGTCGTTCTGTTCAAGGCTCGCGCAGGCACTGCGGGCGGGACTGGCATGGCGATCGCCGGTCTGATCCTCGGCGTGTTGAGTCTTGTCGCCGCGACCCTGATCATCATCGTGGGCTACAGCTTTTTCGTCGACTCCGGCGGCAAGGACTTCGTGGACTGCATGAGCAAGGCGGGTAACGATCAGACCGCGATCAAGCAGTGCGAGCACGAGTGGAATCAGAAGCTGCAGGACCAATACAACCTCACGCTTACTCCAGCACCTGCGCCTGCTCCCCAGTAGCCGCGACGCATGCCCTGGTTGTGGCGATCACTTCGGCGAACTCGCGACGGAAGTCGCGGTCGGGCGCCACGGCCCAGGTCCGGTAGCCGCCGCTTTCATCAGCGGGCGAGGGCAGCACGATGTGACTACCAGGCAGTGCGATTGCGGCACAGTGTCGGAAAAGGACGGCGAATAGCTGGATATCCAGATATGAGTTGTCGGTGGGGCCGGTCAGGAAGGTCCAGCGTTGTGAACGTGGATGCGCGATGATCGGCCCAGGGCGAGGTTCGGCGCCAGAGATCAGCCGCTCATGCACCTTTCGTCCGATCGGAATCGGCATGACAACAGCTCCCACCGAGCCGACTTCCAACATGATGCGCCCCAGTGTCGGGTCCACGAAGCCGTACAATCCATTGTCCTCGCGATAGTGTCTGCACCAAGTGAATGCATCCTGGAGTGCTGGGAAATCCATCGGTGTATTCGAGCTATCTGATTCGATGCGGGAAGTGCTCATAACGACCAACCTCGCTTCGTTGCGGGGATCGTGTACTCGGAAGAACCGATCGCTTGCATTGACAATAGTTCTGAAAATCTACACTGACAATAGTCAACGGTTGCGGCCAGTCGAGTTGGCGTAGCATCCCCGCACATGGCACCTGTTTCACCCACTGTCGCCCGCTGGGAGCTGGTGCTTCGCCTGCGTGAACTGCGTGAACTGCGCGGCTTCGACTCCGCGGGCTTCGCCAAGCGAGTGGGTTTCACCCCGGCCAACTGGTCGCATGTGGAAAATGGCAGGCGCGTACTCACGACCAACACCATCGGTCCGGTGCTCGAATTGCTCGAGGTGGAGCCTGAGGAGCGTGCGGAGTTGCTCGCCCTGCTGCAGGCGAGTAAACAGCGTGGCTGGTGGGCCAAGTCCTCGGCGCTGATCGGGCCGGAGTTGCAGCGACTTTACGGTATGGAGTACGGCGCGCAGAGTATTCGTAGTTACGACAGCCTGGTCGTGCCGGGACTGCTGCAGACCGAGGCTTACGCGCGCGCCTTGATCAGCGCTGATGTCATGATCCGCCCGGTTCAGATCGAGCAATTGGTAGCGATTCGGATGCGGCGGCAAGGACGATTGCGTGGCGCGGACCCGGTCGAGCTGACCGCGGTGTTCGGCGAGGGCACTCTGCTGCAGCAGACTGGAGGGCCGGATGTGCTACGTGGTCAGTTGGACTACTTGGCCGAGTTGATCGAGGAACTCGACACTGTGGCGGTGCGGGTGATCCCGTTCACCGCAACCGCTGGCGCGGTACTCGGCGGCTCCAGCTTTCATCTCATCGATTTCGAAGGTGAGCAACTGCCCACCTTCGCCTGGGCGGAGAGCGCGGTATTCGGCGGCGCGGTCGACGATCCGGAGCTGATCCGGGATCTGCGCTTCGCTTATCTGCGCGCAGTGGAGCAATCTCTTTCACGTACGGAGTCATTAGCCCTGATCAGGCACTATTCCCGCGTGTAAAATCCTGCCCATGGCAACCACCGCGCAGCCGGTCAGCACCGGCTGGTTCACATCGACCAGGTCGAACAACGGCAACCAATGCGTCGAAGTCCGGTTCGATGGTGACGCGGTGCTCATCCGCGATAGCAAATATCGCCGCAACCCGGTTGATCGCCCAGTTGAAGAGCCCGTCATCGTCGTCCACGTAGCTGAATGGGCCGTGTTCCTCGATGCCCTACGCACCCGAGGACGGGCATACGGTGGACTGAGCGCATGTACCACCGCAACCGGTTACACCACACTGCGCCACGGCGGAATCACCCTTACCTATACCCCGGAGGAGTGGGACGCTTTCCTGCTCGGCGCGCTCGATGGCGAATTCGATCGGCTCGTCGAGCCGGTCTGATCTGCTGCGCGGTACTCTGATCGGCCGTAACTGGAGTCGCCGCGCCGTGCATCGGCATACTGTAGATCGTGACCTCCGAGCTGAGCCTCCCTTCCGGTATTGATCTGTCCCACATCGATCAGAGGGTACGGGTGCAGGACGATCTGTTCGCGCATGTCAATGGCAAATGGCTGGCGCAGCACCGGATTCCTGCCGACCGCGCGGTAGATGGCGCCTTCCGAGCGCTCTACGACCAAGCCGAGCTGGACGTCCAGGCGATCATCCGGAATGCCGCATCAGCGACAGACGCCGAGCCGGGCAGCGATGCCCGCAAGATCGGTGATCTGTACTCCAGTTTTATGGATACCGCCACGGTGGCCACCGCCGGGCTCGCACCGATTGCCACCGAATTGGCCTCGATTGCCGAAACGGATGACAAAGGGGCGCTCGCGGCGCTGTTGGGTCAGTTGCAACGCACTGGTGTCGGCGGTGCTGTCGCCCTCTACATCGACACCGACAGCAAGAATTCCACCCGGTATCTAGTACATGCCACCCAGTCCGGGATCGGCCTACCTGACGAGTCGTACTATCGACAGGACGAGTACGCCGAGATCCGCGCGAAGTACCTCACGCATATCAATCGTATGTTTGCCCTGGTCGCCGGGGACTCACAGCTCGCCGCGCTGTTGCCCGACGAACTGGATACCGCGGGACAGCGGATCTTCGCCCTGGAGCAGAAGCTGGCTGCTGGGCATTGGGACGTGGTTCGGCGTCGTGACGCCGAGCTCAGGTACAACCTCACCACTTTTGCCGCGTTGGTCGAGGAAAACCCTGAATTCGACTGGAACATATGGACTTGCGCGCTGGCTGAAGGCGTGCAGCGCTCGGGGCCCGAATTGTTCGCGGAACTGGTAGTCGGGCAGCCGGATTACCTGCGTACATTCGCACAGGTCTGGGCCGCGGAATCACTGAAGGACTGGCAGCTGTGGGTGGCATGGCGAGTACTACGTGCGCGCGCACCGTATCTGACCGACGCCCTGGTCGAGGAAAACTTCGATTTCTATGGTCGCACGCTCACCGGTGCCGAGGAGAACCGGGAGCGTTGGAAACGCGGCGTTGCGCTGGTGCAGGACCTGCTCGGCGAGGTGGTCGGCAAAATGTATGTAGCCGAACACTTTCCGCCGGAGGCCAAGGCCAGGATGGTCGAGCTGGTGACCAACCTCCAAGCGGCCTACCGGCGTAATATCGCTGAGCTGGAATGGATGGGCGAGGACACTCGGCAGGCCGCATTGGCCAAGCTGGAGAAGTTCACCCCCAAGATCGGCTACCCGGACATCTGGCGGGACTACTCGGCTGTGACGATCAACCCGGCGGACCTGGTCGGCAACTATCGCAACGGCTATGCCGCCGAACATGACCGGGAACTGAACAAGCTCGGTGGCCCGGTCGATCGGGCCGAGTGGTTCATGACACCGCAGACAGTGAATGCCTACTACAACCCGGGAATGAATGAGATCGTCTTTCCCGCTGCCATCCTGCAACCACCGTTCTTCGATATGAATGCCGACGACGCGGCCAACTACGGCGGCATCGGTGCGGTGATCGGTCACGAGATCGGCCACGGCTTCGACGACCAGGGCGCGAAGTACGATGGCGACGGCAACATGGTCGATTGGTGGACCGATGCCGACCGCAGCGAATTCGGTCAGCGGACTGTGGCGCTTATCGACCAGTATGCGGTGCTCTCGCCCAAGGACCTGTCGAATGAGCACACCGTGAACGGTGAGTTCACCATTGGTGAGAACATCGGCGATCTCGGTGGGCTTTCCATCGCGTTGGAGGCGTACAAGATCTCATTGAATGGCGCCGAAGCACCGGTGATCGATGGCCTCACCGGGTTGCAACGGGTGTTCTACGGGTGGGCGCAGATCTGGCGCACCAAGGCTCGGCCCGAAGAAGCCATCCGCAGGCTCGCTGTCGACCCGCATTCGCCGCCGGAGTTCCGCTGCAACGCTGTAGTGCGCAATATCGACAGCTTCTATCAAGCGTTCGACGTCGCGCCCGGTGACGCGCTGTACATAGAACCGGAACAGCGGGTGAAGATCTGGTGAGCTTCCCTCGGTGAGCGGTCATGTATCGGTCCGCCACGCCTGCCCGCTGCTGAGGTGAACTTCCGGCGCATCACCCAGGTAGCGCTCTAGCCGGGCAGGGCGACCCATTACTTCAGGCGGTCGATGGTTACGCGCTGCTTCGCATCGATCGGTATTGGTGAACCGTCAGTTCCAATCCCCCAGCCCGTCACTTGCGCTGAATGTGCCGCCTTTGGTGTTCTGCACGATCACCGGATCGCCCTTGCGCGCATTCTCGAAGAACCACTTGGCATTCTCGGTGCTGACGTTCAGGCAACCGTGGCTGACATTGGATACGCCTTGCTGCCCGACCGACCACGGAGCTGCGTGGACGAAGATGCCGCTATTGGAGATGCGGGTCGCGTATTCGACCTCGAGCCTATAGCCCTCGGGGTCGGTGATCGGCACACCATAGGTGGACGAGTCCATGATCATCCTGCGTAGTTGCTCGCCGACGATATAGGTGCCGTTAGGGGTTTCGTGTCCAGGCTTGCCCATCGAGGTGGGCATTTCTTTCACCACCTTCCCATTGCGGGTAATGGTAATGCTGTGCGTATTGTCGTCGGCGGTGGTGATGAAGGCGTCACCGATCCGGAACGAGCTGGTTGTGCCGCCTGCTTGCACCCGCACGTCGGTGTTGTCCGGCCAGAACTCGTTCGGTCGCCAGCGCACTTGCCGGTCGCCACGCCAGTAGAAGTGGCCTGGCGCAGACTTCGATGATGTGATCTTGATGGCCTGCTCGGCAGTGGCGTGATCGGTCACCGGCTCGGTGAAAGTGATGATGATCGGCTGTGCGATGCCGACGATCTCTCCGTCGGCGATATTGATCGAGGGCGGGGCGAAATTCGGCTGTGGCTCGGGAGGGGTGGTCATGGCGGCTGAGCCTGCGCCGACACCCGGAATCGGTTCGGCCTGCGCAGGCGCGACGAGCAGAATGCTGGTCGCCGCGATCGCGGCGACCAGCAGGACGCCTTCACGCATCCGGCGAGTGCGCCCAGCTCTGGCAGAACGAGCAGGCGGTGACGCGATGTGCGAAGCTGTGTACATAGGTTTCTCATCCATTCCTTCTCGCCCGCGCTCGGTAGCGAGATCCTTCATTCAGCGCAGAGCGGAAAGGGTGCTCCGCAGGTACTGACTGCCCGCCCCATCGTCCATTCCTACCGTCTCAGGCATGCCGGAGCCGCGCGTGATTCGAGCTGATGCCCCGTCTGTATCAGATATAGTTTTCATCACAGGAACTTCTACTAAGTATCAGTATGGGGAAATTTCCCGGTCGAACAAGTAACGTTTCGAAAATTAAGAGATCACGCGGTCTCTAACTGGCGGTCGGTGAGGGTACGCCTACTTTCTCGCAGTGAGTGAAGTCACAAAATCTGTCGAGCGGGCTCAGATGATACGAAACGGTCGCTACGGTGAGTGGCCGCAGGAACGAGCGCGACAGACTATCGGCCTGAGATTGTCAGGAGTTCTTATTCTCCGGCAAGCTCTGCTAACGCTCGGACTGCTTGTGCTTGAGCACGGTGGCCTGTGCGGTTGCCGCCAGCCGCGCGAGCCTGGCGTCGCCGAGCGCGGTCAGCATGCTACCGAGCCCATTGGTCACAAACGCGATCGACATGCCTAGATCTGGATCAGCGTACGCGCCGGAGCCGCCGATGCCGTAGTGGCCGAACGCGTGCTGCGGCTGCTGTTTGGACATCAGTATCGGGCGGTGATACCCGAGTGTGAAGCGAAGCGGTAATCCGAGCACATAGTCGCGGCTCGGGGCAGGCTGCACTTGTCCGATCGCTGCGATCGTCTCCGGCTCCAAGAACCGCACGGCGTGCTCTGAGGCGGCCGAACCGGCCCGATGGACATCCAGCTCATGTCGGTTGGTGTAGACCACGCCATCGTTGGCCAACGCGCCGTACATCCGCGCCAGCGAGCGTGCCGAGAAAACGCCGTTCCAGCCGGGCATCACCGAGTCGTGTACCCGAGGGTCGTGGACCAGCTCATCGAAGCTTTCCGGCATACCTGCCTCGGCGAGACCGCGCATGGGCCGTACCCAAGAAAGCACCGACGAGGCAGTATTCCATCGGATCCCCGGCAAGCCGATGGGTCGTAGGATCTTGGCGATCCGGTGGCGTTCGGATTCCGGCACTCGGAACCAGTACTCGTCCAAGCCGAGTGGCTCGGCGATCTCGGTACGTACTACCTCGGTAAATGGACTTCCGGTTACCCGATGCACGATCTCGGCGACCAGCCAGCCGAAGGTGATCGCGTGATATCCCGAGGTGCGGATGCGTCGCGGATCCGGCGGGCTCTCGGCCAGCGCTTGTATTACGGCATCATAGTTCAGAATGCCTTCGCGGCCGGGGACGAGGCCACGTACTCGATGCAGCCCAGCTCGGTGCGAGAGCACGTCGCGTACCGTGATGTCGTCTTTGCCATGCGCGGCGAATTCTGGCCAGTATTCGGCCACTGGCACGTCATAGCTGATCAGGCCCTGTTCAGCGAGCCGATGTATCACGGTCGAGGCTACGCCCTTGCCAGTGGAGAAGGCCAGTGTGACGGTATCGCTGTTCCAGCGGCGGTCTTTGTCCGCCCAGCCGGCCCAGATATCGACAGCGGGTCTGCCGTCCAGGTAGAGCGCGAGTGCGCCACCGCCGCGTGCGGGTTGGGCGAACATGCCGAAGAACTGATCCGCCAGGCGGATGAATCGCGGGTCGACCAGTGGTGTCACCGTTTTGTGGCTCGCCGAGTCGGTGGGCTCGAAGTCGTCCGCAGCCATTGCCGAAACCATGGTCACCTCCTGACCGCCGTTTAGCGGGCTGGCCAACAGGTTAACTCGTTCAGCTGATCTACCAGCGTCCGAAGGGTATGACGTGACAGATTCGGCCATCCGCACATATATGTTAGGTAGCCCACATTATCTCGACACGCACTGACTCGACGCGGGTTCGGTCCATGGTGTACTCATGGCGTGGTGTTACAAGCGCAGATAGGGCGACTTCGAATTCCTACGGGGGCGTGGGATCGGAGCGTTGCGGCTCGGGAGGACTGTAGGTGTCTCGTCAACTGATCTGGGGTGGACTTGCTGTCGCCGGGTTCGTCGTCACGGGTGGGTTTTCGCTACTCGGATGCAGTACCACCGTCGATGGCATTGCGCAGCCTGCTATGGACAACCAGATGATGGATGCTGTGTCGCAGACCGGAACGCCGGAACCATCCTCGGGTATGCCTGCCCCCGGCAGCGGCGACCCCGGCGCCGATATCGATTTCCAAGTCGATATCGATGACTGCGTGAACCTCGGTGGAACCGTCGACGAGGCGACTATCGAAAGGGCTTCGTGCGGCAGTCGTGCCTCGAACTACCGGGTGATCGACAAGAAATCGAACAGCTCGCAATGCGTCAGCGATGCTGACAGCTATTATGCTGAGTCCCTCAACGGTATCGAGCAGGGTGCGTTATGTCTGGATATCGATTGGGTGGTCGGTGGCTGCATGGACTTCGGTGGTGGCGACCCAAAGCGCATCGATTGCACTGGCTCGTTCCCCATCCAGGGCGTGAAGGTGATCGAGATCCGATCAGGCACCGATGACGTCGGCACGTGTGACAGCGGTACTGGACGTGTCTACGACGAGCGTCGTTTCGTGGTCTGCGTCGAGAAATTCTGACTGGAACGAATCGAGTGGCTCGAACGGAACATGTTCCGTTCGAGCCACTCGATTGTCAGTGGTGGAGCAGGCGGGGACGCCAGTTCAGATCGGTGTGTAACCAGCGCCGATACCGCCGCGTGCGTTGAGGTCGGTCATGATCGTGCTCATATTGGTGCCGACCTCAGGTCCGAAGCACGCGATGGCCAAATAGGCGTTCACCATGCCGACCAGGGTGGTTCCGGAGACGACCGGTGCGCCGGAGTCGCCTTCCACCACACACATCTGGCTCCAGGTCTCGACATTCGTCCGGAATACGTCACCCCAGGCGACACCACAGGTATTGCCAGTAGTCCGGCCTTCCTTGCAGACGATCTGCGGGAAGGTGGCCGGCGCGCCGATACCGGTGATAGTGACGTTACCGACACGGTTCACCGGGGTGATCTTCCCCGGCGCGAACTGGATGACGGCGTAGTCCAATTCGTGATTGGAATAGGCGAACCGGCCGATCATGCCTGCGCCAGGATCGGCTTCGGCATAGACCACCGAGCCGGGATCGCCGCAGTGCCCTGCGGTCAGCCCGACCAGACGTCCAGCTCTGTCATGGCCGACGGTTGTGACAGTGCACTCGAATTGGTTGTCGATGATGATCCCGGATCCACCGCCTACCGCCGGCGGGCCCGGTTGGGCGTTCGCGGCCCCTGCGCCCGTACCGAGCAGTGCCGCGCCAAGAGCAACGGCGAAGGTGGCATGTGCCACCTTGGCGAGTTTACTGAACATGTCCCTCCAGTGATCGGAAGCCCGCACGATATCAATCGGTCGTGCTCATCGTGTCAGGAATCGGTTTCGGGCGCGTCACCCACTGCGGATCGTTCCTAACTGTGGCACGCTTCGTCCGTGTTCCACATATTTCAGCGATAACGTAACTTGCTCAAAATAATAGCTAATTGCTATCAAAATGGTGAAAGTCGACGTTGGTTCGGCGCGGCGCAGCGCCGAACCGGCGTGTTCGTCTTTGAATCAAATGTGACTTTCGATGAACATTCTCCTCGGTAATTCCCTGGATCCTGACGATAGGGGACGCTCCGAGCAGTCGAGTTGTCATGTATGCCAAAGGTGGGTCGCTTGCTTTGGGCTCTACGCCAACGTGTTGGAGACTGCGTCATCGTTTTTCGAGTCGGCTGGCGATATCTATGCCTGTAATCACAAATCTGTGGTGTGCTCTGCACTGCTGCGTAGTAAAGTGCGTCAGGCGAACGAGTCGCCGGAATAGTCAACCGGCGCCGAGGAGGGGTAGTCAGTGCAGTCGACCGAGAGTCCGTCCGCAGGATCACGGTTCGGTGATGCGGTGGACTGGACGAAGTCGTACTGGCATGCTCATCCGAAACGTTCGCTGGAGACATTCGGTCGCCAGATCGGTATGGGTTTCGCAGCTGTCGCCGAGTTGTTCGTCTCGATTTTCCGCAGGCGCTTCCCCTTCGGTGAGTTCATCCGGCAGTGCGCATTCATGGCCAGTGTTTCCGCGGCCCCCACCCTGTTGGTCGCTATCCCTATCGGTGTGATCGTCTCTATTCAAGTCGGGTCGGTCGCCGGTCAGGTCGGTGCCACCTCGTTCATCGGCGCCGCCAACGGTCTCGGTATCATTCAACAGGGCGCGCCGTTGGTCACCTCGCTGATGATCGCGGGCGCTGTCGGCTCCGCGGTCTGTGCCGATCTCGGTTCACGTACCATCCGCGAGGAGATAGACGCCATGAAGGTGATGGGCGTCGACCCTATGCACAGGCTGGTCGCCCCTCGACTCGGCGCCGCGATGCTGGTCAGCGTGTTGCTGTGCGGCTTCGTCATTTTTGTCGGCTTCCTGACCGGCTACATCTTCAATATCTTCGCGCAGAACGGTACGCCGGGCTCATATGTCGGCACTTTCTCATCGTTCGCGGTGACTACCGACTTGCTTGTCGCTCTAGTGAAATCGCTGATCTTCGGCCTGCTCGCGGCGATTATCGCCTGCGATACCGGGTTGAACACTCGGGGTGGACCCGGCGGCGTCGCGAACTCGGTGAATTCCGCGGTGGTGAGTTCCGCCATCATGCTGTTCGGGGTGAATGTCATCATCACCCAGGTGTACAACGCGCTACTCCCATCGCAGGTGGTCTGAGCTAGTGTCATCAACCTATACACCGCCGCTGCTACGGCCCCTGGAGACGATCCGGAAATCCGCTCGGGCACGAGTCGATCTACTCGCCAGGCTCGGTCACCAGGTGTTTTTCCTGTTGCGCTCGATCGGCTCGATTCCTTTGGCTCTCAAGCACTATCCCAAGGAAGTCTGGCGTTTACTTTCGGACGTGACCTGGGGAAACGGCAATCTTGTCGTCGGTGGCGGCACTATCGGCGTCATCGTCATCCTGAGTGCCTTCGGCGGTATGACCGTTGGCATTCAGGGTTACAACTCGCTGAACCTGCTCGGCCTGAGCCCGATCACCGGTGCCATTTCGGCGTTCGCGACAACACGCGAACTCGGCCCGCTACTCGCGACGCTGGCCTTCGCGGCGCAGGCAGGCTGCCGGTTCACCGCGCAGCTGGGTGCCATGCGTATTTCCGAGGAAATCGATGCGCTGGAATCCATCGCCATTCGGCCGTTGCCCTATCTGATCAGCACCAGGATGTTCGCGGCAATGGTGGTCATCATCCCGTTGTACTGTCTCGGGCTGGCTATGGCTTACATCTCCTGCGCACTGACCGTGCAGCTGATCGGTGACACCGCAAGCGGCACCTACCAGCACTATTTCTATCAGTTCCTGGTCCCGATGGACGTGGTCTATTCGCTGATCAAGGCGATCCTGTTCGTCGCGATCACCACGTTCATCCAGTGCTACTACGGCTTCTTCGCTTCAGGTGGTCCCGAGGGCGTCGGTGTTGCCGCAGGGCGGGCGATCAAGATGTGCATCATTGCGGTTGTCTTCGCGAACCTGTTCATGACATTGGCGATCTGGGGCGTCAACCCCGGCATCCGGATCTCGGGGTGAACATCAGATGATCATCGATCCCAGCGGTCGCGGGCCGACTACGCGGCAGCTGTTCATCGCAGGCATATGTGGTCTGGTCGTTTTCGCGCTGGTGCTGAGTCTGTTGATGTTGCGCTATCAGGGTTATTTCCAGAAGAAAGTCGATGTCACCGCGAATCTGACCACTACGGGTGATGGCCTGCCCGAGCAGGCCGACGTCAAGTTCCGTGGCGTACTCGTCGGCGCGGTGAAGAACGTCGACGTCGCGGCCAAAGGAGAGTTGCAGGAGGTACGGATCGAGATGAAACCGGAATTCGCCGGTGACATCCCGGCCACTGTGACCGCGCGTGTGGTGCCGAGCAACCTGTTCGCCGTCACTTCCGTGGAACTGGTCTTCAACGGTCCCTCGGATCAGTTTTTACACGAGGGCTCCGTTATCGAGGAAGACCGCAGCCAGGGCACTATCGCGCTGCAGGACACGCTCACCACGGTGCGCGCCATCCTCGACCGGATCGACCCGGTGCAGTTCGGCCGAGTACTGGGCACTTTGTCCCAAGCGCTGGACGGCAGTGGCCGGATGCCCGGCTCTACCGTCGAGCGACTGGACCGCTGGCTGCAGGCGGTCGACGACTCGATCCCAGATCTCGGCGTGTTGCTGAGCGACTTCTCCGCGTCGTTCCACGCGCTCAACCAGTCCGCGCCCGAGCTGGTCGCAGCCCTCGGCAGTTCGGTGCGGACCGCGCGCACCATTGCTGATCGCCGCAGTGAGCTGGTCGCTCTGATCACCGGTTTCAGCGGGACCGTTGACACGCTCAACGATCTGTTCGCGCGCAATCCGAATGCGGGCAAGGAGGTGACTGCGGGAACCAGCGATATGTTCGGCGCCCTTGCCGCGGACCCGGAGTCGATCACTCGGAGTCTGTTGAACCTGAGCGAGACCACGCGCCGGATGGACACCACGTTCACCTGGGGCCCGCAGAAGCAGCAGGCATGGAACGCGGGTATCACGCTGACCCCGTACCGGCCGTACACCGTGGCCGATTGCCCACGTTATGGTGAGATGGCCGGTCCGAGCTGCGCTACCGCTCCTACTGTCTCCGATGTCGGCGAGTTGCCGGAAAAGCTGAAGCCACGCGCACTGGATGCGGCCGCCGGGTTGCCCCCGGTGGTGCCGATGCCGGGATTGCCATCGATCCCTGGTCTCACTATTCCGGGCCTGAGTCCGGCCGACACCGCCGCGCCGACCAGCGGAGGGCAGGCTCCATTCGCAGGCACCCCGCTCGAGGGCTTGTTTCCGATGTTGCCACCAGGTCTGGCACTGCCGGGTATCCCGGCGCCCCCGGCTCCGGCCACCGCGCCGGCCTCAGTAGGGACACCGATCTCCTATCAGGGTGATTCGGCGATCGTCGCGTTGCTCGGCCGCAAACCGACCACTGCGGAATATCTGCTGCTGAGTGCGATTCTGAAGGGCGGAACCATGCAGGTATCCGACAACGGTGCCCGATGATGAGCATCCGCAAGCCGTTGATCGGATTCAGCATTTTCACTGTCGTGTCGATCCTGGTCACGGTGGTCGTATGGAATACATTGGCGCGTAGGGTCAGTGGTGACACCAACACCTACACCGCGACCTTCTCCGACGTGCTCGGTCTACACGAGGGCGATGACGTGCGCATGGCGGGCGTACGAGTAGGCAAGGTCGAGAAGATCCAGCTGAGCCGGGACGCAGGTCTGCGGAAGTCGGTCGCCGAGGTCACGTTTGTCGTGCAGCGTGATCAGACCATCTACGATGACACCAAAGCCCTGGTCCGCTACCAGAATCTGATCGGTCAACGGTATGTGGCGCTGGCTCCGGGTGCGGCGCCGAATCCGACACCGCTGCAGAGCAACGGGTCGATCCCGCTCGAACAGACCGAGCCGTCATTCGACATATCAGGTCTGCTCAACGGGTTCCAGCCGCTTTTCCAGGTGCTGCAGCCGGAACAGGTGAACCGTTTATCGGAGACCTTCATCCAGGCGCTGCAGGGCGATGGTGTCTCCTTGAGCGCGTTCATTGTTCAGGCTGCGCAGCTGGCCACCGATTTCCAGCGCAGGGACGCCATTCTGTCCGATGTGATCACCAACCTGTCGAGCGTGATGTCGGGGTTGGCCAAGCGAGGTGATGAATTGGAGACCCTGGTAACGCAGACTCGGGCTTTGATCGGCGGGCTGTACGAACAGGGCCAGTCGTTACTCGCCTCGACAGAGCAGATTGCGAGCGCGACCACCTCGCTGGCCGACATGCTCGGCCAGATTCAGCCGAAGCTGCAGACCACGCAGAACTCCACCGTCGCGGCACTCACCTTGTTACTGGACAATGGCGCCAAACTGGATCAAGCGGCGATCGACTTGCCGAACGTCCTGGCAGCGGCTGGCAGGCACACCTCAGAGGGCGCTTATGCCAACTCCTATCTGTGCGGTTTGGATGTTTCGCTCTATGGCGTTCTCTTCCCTCGCGGGGTGTTCTCGCAGATCGGCGGTACTTCGCACTCGGCGGTGTGCCGCCCATGATGACAAAGCTCAAATCCAGATTCGACAGCAACAGGTATTTCTGGCTGGGCCTCATCGGCAGCATGCTCATCGTGCTTCTGTTGGTGGTGTCCAGTGCCTATAAGTTCATCGGGGTCGGCGAGCAGTCGATCGAGGTGGAGTTCGCCCAGGCCGCGGGTATCAGGGTGGGGGACAAAGTCAATATCGCCGGCGTGTCATCCGGTCAGGTGGTCGCTGCCGAACTGGAGCGGGGTCACGTGCTGCTCACCCTCAACGTGAACAACGATGTGGAACTCGGTCCAGATGCGCGCGCCGCGATCAAGATGGCCACACTGCTCGGTACCAGATACGTCGACCTGGAGCCAGGCGATGGCACCGGCCTGCCGGGCAAGCGAATTCCGCTATCCAATACCTCGGTGCCCTATGATCTGGCCGACGTGGTGCAGATCGGAACCCCTAAGTTCGAGGCACTTGATACCGAGCAGCTCGCGGCATCGCTGAACCTGATCAACAAGCAGCTGAACGGCTCACCCGCATTGACCGCGCAGGCGCTCGACAGTGTCGGAGCTTTGGCGAAGGTGATCGATGATCGCAAGGACGAGGTGAGCGCCCTGCTCCAGGATCTGGACCGGGTCACTCGGATCCTCGCGGACAATCGCAACAGCGTGTTGCTCATCATCACTCAGGGTGAGGCCATCGCCAGCCGGGTAATGGAGCGCCAAGCGTTGCTGCGGCAGCTGCTCGACAATATCGCGACACTATCGCAGCAACTGCAGCGGATCGGCGCGGAGAACAACAACCAATTCGGCCCGATGCTCCAACAGCTGAACACCATGTCCGAGGGGCTGCAGAAGAACAAGGACAACCTGGACCGGCTGCTGTCGATCATGCCGCCGTCCTTGCGTTACTTGGCGAACTCGTGGGGCGGTAGCGGTCCGTACGGTGATGTCGGTCTGCCGTGGCCGTTTCCGGACAACTGGTTGTGCTTCGCCCAAGTTATCGAGGGGTGCCAGGGATGACATTTCGCACGGCTTTTTCGGTGCGTACCGTCGCGAAAACACTCGTGATCAGCGCCGTGGCGCTGGCAACGGGCAGTTGTTCGCTATTGCCGAGCTCGGTGAACGACGCGTTGAGCGGCACTATCCGGATCACTGCGGACTTCGAGAACATCGCGGGGGTCTACGAGGGCAATCCGGTCACAGTGCTCGGACTCGACGTCGGCACAGTCGACAAGGTCGTACCGAGGGACACGCTGGTCGAGGTGCATATGTCCATCGACAAGGATGTCAAGATCCCGAAAGGGGCGATGGCAGCGATTATTTCGCCATCTATCGTGACCGACCGGCATATCGAGCTCACCCCGGTCTATACCAGCGGAGACACTATGTCAGATGGTGCGCATATACCCAAAGCGCACACCAAGACGCCAGTCGAGCTGGACAGGATGATCAAAACGATCGATCAGTTCGCCGCCGCGCTGAAGCCTGAGCCGGGTGCTGAAGGTATCGGTCCGCTATCGGGCCGGGTGCTCTATCCCATGCTCGACGGTCATGGTGCGCAGATCCGCGACACCCTCGCCGCGCTGTCCAGCGCGCTGAAGGTGGGCGTGGACAACAAAGACGCGATTTCCAGCATCATTATCAAACTGAACGAGCTCACCACCATGCTGGCCGAGAACGACCAGTCGGTGCGCGACTTCAGTAACCAGATGACGCAGCTATCCGGCTTGCTTGCCGAGCAATCCCCTGGTCTGCAGGCCACACTCGACCAGCTCAATGGGTTCTTGAAGAATACGAGCACCACATTGTCGCAGTACCAGGATCAGCTGTCGGGCACCATGACCGGCCTGACCAACGTCACCCAGCAGTTGCGGGACAATGCCTACGGCGTCACCGAGATCGTCGATCTGGCACCGATGGTCATGCAGAACATCAACAACATCGTTAATCGTGAGGGCCAGTACGTTCGGCTACATGTGATGATCGGTACCGCGCTGTCCGGAGAAATCGTCAGTTTGTTCTGTGAACGCATCCAGATGCGGGCCGACGGCTGTCGCACTGGAAATATGCAAGACTTCGGACCTGACTACGGCCTCACCGCCGCGTTGCTCGGATTAACGAAGTGAGCTACCGGGTGACGGGCAAGATACGCAGGGCGCTGGTCGCCGTGGCAGCGGTGGCCGGCGTGGGATTCACCTCGGGCTGCGGGGTGACAGTGGAGTCGCTGCCGCTGCCGAAACCGGGCGTGCCCGGTGATACCTACACAGTGCACGCGGTATTCGAGAATGCGTTGAACCTGCCCGATCAGGCGAAGGTGAAGATCGGCGGTTCGGATGTCGGTGTGGTCACCAAAATCGCGACAAAGAACTTCCAGGCCATTGTGGATCTGACCATCCGCAAGGATATCGAGTTGCCCAGGGGAAGCACTGCGGAGCTGCGCCAGGCCACTCCGCTCGGTGATGTGTTCGTCGCGGTGTCGAAGCCCAAGACCGGACCAGGCGCGGCGATGCTGCACGACGGCGATACGCTCACGCGCGATAGCACTTCCGCAGGTGCCACGGTCGAGCAGTTGCTGGTCTCGGTTTCCATGCTGTTCAACGGCGGTGGTATCGCCAGCCTGTCGAAGCTGGCCGCGGAGTTGGACTCGATCGTCGGCGGCCGAGGTGATCAGCTGGCCCACCTGATCACCGAAATGACCGGCGTGATCGGCAGCTTGAACGCCAACAGCGCCCGGGTGGACAGCGTGCTCAGTGAGTTCGACACCCTGGCAGGCACAATCGAGTCGGGGCGGGCCGAACTCGGGGAAGTGGCCGATACGTTACCGCAGATGATCGGCGCTATCGCGGAGAACAACCGGGCTCTCGGCGATCTACTGACCAAGCTGTCCACCACCAGCGCTGCCTTGGGCGATTACGCCGATACCTCCACCGGCCAGCTGGCTTCGTTGCTGGACAACACGCGGAAACTTATGGACGCGCTGGCCGAGACCGGCGATGATTTCGGCGTGCTGCTCGACCGGCTGCGAGTGCTGCGGCCGAAGGTCGACGCGACCTTCCGCGGCAATAGTTTCGCGGTGTACTTGACCGTGACCAACCTCGACCTCAGCGTGCTCAGCGACCCACGGCACGGCAAGCTCCCGGATCTGGGCGATGTGCAAGATTTCGCGGGCAGTCTGCTCCAGGTGCTGCAAGTGGTGCAAGAGCGGGTGGAGGGAGGATCGTGATGACTTTTCTGTCCACGCTGCTGCGGCGCAAACTGCTGTTATCGAACCTGGGCTTGATACTCGTGCTGTTGGTGGGTGTCACCTACCTGGGTGTGTATGTTATGCGGGTCAATCCGTTGCGCTCCGACTACACCGTCACAGTGAACCTGGACCGTTCCGGTGGCCTGCAACCCGACAGTGATGTGACACTGCGCGGGTGGCGAATTGGCAAGGTCACCGCGATCAAGCTGATCGATCGCGGACAGGCTATCGCGGCCACTGCGCAGATCGATGCGAAGTACGCGATCCCAGTGGACACTCGGATCGCGGTGCAGGCGCTGTCCGGTGTAGGTGAGCAATACCTCGACTTCCGGCCGAATACCGAACGGGGACCCTATCTGGACGACGGTGCGGTGATCGCGTTCGATCCGGCGAAGATCCGCACGCCGACCCCGGTGTGGTCGGTCCTGGACAACGCCAGTGCGCTGATCGCCCAGATCAATCCGGAGCACTTCGAGGTCATCCTGAATGAGCTGGATGTCGCGCTCAGTGCGGGACCTGATCAGCTACGCGGCTTGATCAACGGGATCAGCGTCGCCATGGCAGGCCTGGACTCATTGCTGCCGCAGACCACGAGTCTGATCACCAATCTGCGCACCATCGCGGCTACCACATCAAATGCGCAGCCGGACTTGGCCACGTTGACCCGCAATTCCAGAACGTTGTTCGAACAATTCAACAACGCCGACGCAGAACTACGGAGGGTGCTCGACCAGGCGCCTGGTCAGCTCGCCGAACTCGGTGCGGTGCTGGACCAGACGGCAGATCCGATCACCAGCCTGGTGACCAACTTCCAGGTAATCACCAAAGCGGCACAGCTACGGCTGCCCGCACTGCGCGCGTTGTTCCCTTCGCTGGCAATCGGTGCTGAGGCACTCGGCATTCCGGCCCATGATGGAGAGTTCCACACGATCCTGGATATCTGGCCACGGCCGTTCTGCGCCTATGACACTCCGAAAGCCCGTCCCGAGATCGTGCAGGACGGGTCGATCCCGAAGTGGAACTATTGTGTGGACCCACCGCCGGGTCAGCTGATTCGTGGCGCCGCGAACGCGCCGCGGCCCGATGTGCCGAACAATGGTGCACATAGGCCACCGGGTGTGGATCCCAACGAGCGGACTCTTCCCCCGGTGCGGTGAGTTCGTACCCGGACCGGCGGCTACCACACTGGCCGGGAATACTGCGCAGGCAGGACGTGCGCGGTTCGCTGTCGCGGACCGCTCGGCCGATCGGTGCGCGCCTATGCGTACCGGGAAAGTGTAGGTTTGTACCGATGTCTATCGACGACGCCCAGACTGGGGCGCTGCCAACGACAAGGACACCGACGGTATGAGCGGGACTTCGAAGGATGACGCGGGTTCGGCGAAGGATGACGCGGGTTCGGCGAAGGATGACGCGGGTTCGGCGAAGGATGACTCCTGGCCCAGCAGTGCCATGTCGCATGCCGAGCCGCAGCGATCTGGTTTTTTTGCGCTGATTGCCGCATTCTTGGCCGCAGTGATCGCCGTCGCGGCGATCACTGCGGTTGTGTTCTTTTTCTTGCAGAACAGGGACCGTGGTGACAAGCTCGACGCCATCCGGGACGCGACCAATGCCGCGTGTAAATTCGGTACGGATGTCTCGGTATACGATTACTCCAAGGATCTCGGCGACTATTTCGCCAAGGTGAAGGCTGGCTCGACCGGCAAGTTCCTGCAAGAGTTCGGTGACGCGGAAACTGCGCTCAAAGAGGCTATGGTACGGGCGAAAGTCAAGTCCTGGGTCGATGACGTGCAATGTGGTTATCAGTCCGGTGACGAGACTTCGGCCAAGGTGCTGGTAACCCTCACGCAGTACCGGACCAACTTCACCGACCCCAATCCGCACCGGCAGTTTGTCGTGGTGATCGCACAGCTAAAGCAGTCGGGCGACAAGTGGCTTATCGAACAGCTCGACTCACCGATGCTGAAGGGTGTGGGCACCGGGCTGCCGGGTGCATCTGCTCCGGGCGGCGCTCCCCAGCCCGCACCATCGGGTAAGCCCGCGCCGTAGCAGGTTGATCAGCCGAGGGTTCTGGCGGCGTGAAGCGCACTCACCGCCAGAGTTCTCGGGGTAGCACCCGGTTCGGACGAGTGGATCAGAACAGTGTCAATGCCTGCGCCGCCGACTCGGAGTCGGTTTTTCGAGCGGCTCTTCGTTTCTTTACTGCCGGAGTCTGTTTCGGTACCACTGGAGACTTCGGCGACTCAGAGACGGCTACTACGGGCGTTTTCGCAGTGTTCGTATCGGTCATCGCTGAGGCGACGGCGGCTTGTCGAGCCGCTTCTCCGGCCAATGCGTCGGCCTGCTCATTGAAATAGTTGCCCACGTGCCCGCGAACCCAGCGGAATCGGACCGGACCCGGTCTGCTCGCGAGAGCTTGATCGATTCGCCGAATGAGTTCGATGTTCTTCACCGCTCCACCGCTGGAGGTACGCCACCCGTTGAGCCGCCAGCCCGACACCCATTCGGAGGCGCATTTGATCGCGTAGAGCGAGTCACTTTCGATGAGCAGGGGTTCGGGTCCCGGGTGGGCGATGATCGCCTCCAGTACTGCGCGCAACTCCGCGATCTGGTTGGTTCCGGATACGGCGGCTCCGCTCGCTGAGGAGCCCTGATGATTGACCCAAGCCCAGCCGATGGCGCCGCCGGGGTTGCGGAGGCAGGATCCGTCGGTGCTCACGATGATCATAGGCGGCACCTTACGCAATCCGGCCGACAAGATCGGTACCGTAGAATTCCTCTATCTCCCTCCGTAATTGGGACTCCGTCCGCCGCAGCGCCCCTTTGACCGCAGCATCCACCAGACTGGTGCTCAGGCGACTGGTCAACCCGCGCGGTGGACTGTACTCCACCTCGGAGGTCAATATCGACCGCAGGTAGCCGAGTGGGCTGAAGCGTAGCGTCAGCGTTCCGGACAAGCGTCCACGGAGCGTATACCCGATCACGGCATTGCGGCGGTATTCGGTGATTTCGCAAGTCGAGTTCGGCCGCAGAAGCATAACCCGGGTGTTGGTGCGGAAAACGGAGCCGAGTCCGTGTTCCAGTTCGCCGGTCGGCACGAAGTCCGCGACGCCGAACATCCAATTCGGTACGAATAGTGGGTTGTCCGCGTAGTTGAAGGCGATCTCGACCGGCGCTGCTATGTCACTCGCGTACCTGATGTGGCCCATAGGCCCTCCCTGTCCCACGACTGGCGTCAAAAGTACTACAGCTGTCCTACTTATTCGAGGATCATGCACAACTTGGCGTTCGAGCTTGTCGGCTCGCGATCACCGCTCGTTCGGAAGTCGCCGTCTCTCGGTGGATGCGCGAGAGCCAGGCCTCAAAGTTGGTCGACGATGTGCTCTGCTATCGATATAGCTGAGGTCGCCGCAGGCGAGGGGGCATTGAGCAGGTGGATCGAACGCGCGGTGCGCTCGATCATGAAATCGTGTACCAGGGTTCCGTCCCGCAGCACCGCCTGTGCGCGAATACCCGCCGCGCGCGGAAGCAGGTCGGCGGTCGTCAGCTCCGGGCAATAGCGCTGGCATTGCGCCAGATATCCACGTCTGAACAATGAGTTGCGTAGCTCGCGCAGGCCGGTGCGTATATTCGCTGTGGCCAATCGATGAAAACCAGGGAATCCGAGCACTTCTCGTGCATCTCTGGTGTCGAAGCTGCCTTTCGCATAGCCCTCTCTGGACAGTCCGAGCACCGCGTTGGGGCCGACAGTCAACGCACCGTCGATTGTCGGGCTCACATGTACACCAAGGAAGGGTAGTTCAGGATCGGGAATGGGATAGATCAACGTGCGGACCAATCCGGCCCGCTCTGGTGGTAATTGGTAGTACTCGCCGCGGAAGGGAACGATGCGAAAGTCGATGCGGAGTCCGGCCGCGCGAGCCAACCGGTCGGCCTGCAATCCCGCGCAGACCACCAGGCGGCGTGCTGTCCAGGAGCCTGACGGGCCCGCGGCGGTCACCGCATCGGTGGTCTCGGTGAGCATCTTTATCTCGGCGCCGAGCACGAATTCGCCACCTGCGCTCCGGACTTCTCCGGCGAGAGCTTTGGTGACCCGGGTAAAATCGATGATGCCGGTTTCGGGAACGAACAGGGCGCCCACTCCGGTGACTCGCGGTTCGCGGCGGGTGAGTTCCGTGGCGTCGATCAACTCGACAGTTACGCCATTCGCGATCGAACGTTCATGCAAGGCGAGCATGCGTCGGTACTCCATAGCATTGGTGGCGACCAGCAGTTTGCCGCACACCTGGTATGGAATGCCTTGTGCTCCGGCGAAATCTTTGGTCCACGCGGCCCCGCGGCGACACAGTGTGGCCTTCAGACTGTTTGGTTGGTAGTAGATGCCAGAATGGATGACGCCGCTGTTGTGCCCGGTCTGGTGCCTGGCCAGAGTAGGAGCTTTCTCCACCAGTACCAGGCTCGCGCCGGGATGGCGCGCCAGGATCCGGTGCGCGGTCGCGACGCCGACGATCCCACCGCCGATGACACAGAAATCGTAGGCGCTCATCGGAAACTGGGTAGACGTCTATTCATACGGCGGTAGATTCCCCCGCGGTGTGCGGGAGCGCTGTTTCTGTGTCGGGGGTGGCATTGTCCACAGAATGTTCTCGGGGTGTGGTGGCGGGCTGGTCCGGGCGCAGATCGCGCTCGCCGAATCGCGGGCCGGAAAACGCCAGTTGCACTTCACCGTTACGGGTGTCGAGGTCGGTGCGTAGGGTGGTCACAGCAGCGGCATCGGTAGGATTGTCGCTCTGCTCAGGCGTGGGGCCGGAAGGAAGGAAGCCGGTGAGAATGGTGAGCGCATTCGTGTCCACAGTGATCGATACGGTGTCGTTCTCGTTTGCGGCGAACTGTGTCCTGATGTAAGTGTGGCCGAGCCGGAATTCCCGATGTCCGCTCGTGGCATGCTCCTGCGCGACCGGTGGCACGTCATGCGGTTCAACAGGTCTCGGCCCGATGTCGCGTTGCTCGGGGATCGCGGCAGGTAAGTTCGAGTTGACGCTGATGAGTACGGAGTAAGGGGTGCTATCGTCGGCGTGTATCGGATAGGAGGCAGCCGTGCGGCCGTAGTGTGCCTCCTCTGGCATGCGCGGGGTAGCCGGTACGGCGAGTCGCGTAGACGAGTGTTGGGTATCGCCGATCTGATGGACAACGTAGGTACCTGCGGCAACTGTCAAGCTGAGGCTGGCGGCACCGGCGAGGACGATTGCGGCATGCCGGATGAACTGAGTAGGTCGGTGTGCTGTCATGGTGCGTTCCTCCTCCCTGTGTTGCCGCTCCCCACGGTCGACTGCTCTATGGAAAGCAGCACACCGGACCAGGCTACCGGGATTGCCGCGAGGTGTCGCACCAGTACGGGCAATGCTCCGGAAGGGGGTCGAGGAAGAGAGGGACTAGAGGAAGCGGCGCGTCGCAATAGCGGATCTGTATGCGAGAATGGTGAATTCATCCAGCTAGGATGCCGAAATACTAGCCGAGTCGCGATTGCGTGGGATAGGTTTCTGTCGATCCCCTAGCGGGTAACTCGGTATGGAGTTGGTGAGCGCCATTCTCGACTGCCGATCCAGACCCCCGGCCAACGGCGTCCGGCCGTCGACACGAACACGGCGCACCCAAGTGTGGCGCTCACCCGCTCTTCATCTTTTGGTAGTTCGGATGTCAACGGGTCAGGTGAATTGGCCCGCCGACCTTCCCGCGCCCGCCGGACCAGCGAAAGCCTGAGCGATAGCGAGCCACGATCTGGCGTCGTCGCCAGCTGCTCGGATTGCGAGGTCGTCCGGATGGCGACGCTGGGTTACCAGCAGACAGAAATCGAGCGCGGGCCCGGTTATCCGCTGTTCGGCGTCTTCGGGACCCCACGACCAGGACGCGCCATCCGGTGCGGTCAGTTCCACCCGGAATTCCGTCGTGGGCGGAGTCTTTGCCTGCATCATGTAGGCGAAGTCCCTGGTACGCACACCGATGTGCGCCACGTTGCGGAGCCGCGCTGTGGGAGTTCTGTGTACGCCGAGCGCATCGGCCACATCCTGTCCGTGCGCCCAAGTCTCCATCAGGCGGGCAGTGATCATCGAAGCCGAGCTCATCGGTGGACCGAACCAGGGCAGTTTGGCGCCTGCGGGTACTTTACGCAGCGCATCGGCGAGAGCAGCACGTCCATGCTGCCATCGTTCGAGTAGTTCGCTGGGTGGTTCGGCCGCAGCGATCTCGGCCGCTTCATCGACGAAGGTAAGTGCGCGCGGGCCGGCCTCGGCTACCATCTGTTGAAAGTGGGCGGCGTCGGTTGCCGCGATGGTTGCGACCTCGTCAGTCCAGGCCAAATGGCCGATCTGGTGGGCGATGGTCCACCCAGGCGCGGGCGTGTCGCGCCCCCATTCCTCCGGCGCCAGCGGACCGACGAGTTGCTCCAGATCTGTGCATTCATCGGCGAAATCGCCGAGCAAAGCGTTGAGGTCAGCCATATTTTTCCTTGCCGGTTCCACGTACATCGCTTCGTGTGCTAACGGGGGTTCAGCATCGCAGTGAGATCAGAAAAAGGCAAGCGTGCTTGCTTTATCTCGGCAGCGGAACCGGTACAACGACTATCCGGACAACTCTGCGCGTCATCCTTGTTCCTTCGCGTTGTCAGCAGGAAACTGCACGACATGACTACCTACGATGACCTGCGTGCGCTGTTCATCAATTGCACGCTGAAGCGCTCACCTGAGCCGAGTAATACCCAGGGGCTCATCGATGTCAGTGCTCGGCTCATGGCGAAGCAGGGCGTTCAAGTTTCTCATATCCGGGCAGTCGACCACGACATCGCAACCGGTGTCTGGCCGGATATGACCGAACACGGGTGGGGTACCGATGAGTGGCCGGTGCTGCAGCGGCAGGTGCTGGCTGCCGATATCTTGGTGCTGGCCGGGCCGATCTGGCTGGGTGACAACAGCTCGATCACCAAGAAAGTGATCGAGCGGCTCTACGGGAATTCGTCAACCCTCAACGAGGCCGGCCAGTACGCGTACTACGGCCGGGTCGGTGGATGCCTCATCACCGGTAACGAGGATGGGGTGAAGCATTGCGCCATGAATATTCTCTACAGTCTTCAGCATCTCGGCTACACCATCCCGCCGCAGGCGGATGCCGGGTGGATCGGGGAGGCTGGACCGGGACCATCGTATCTCGATATCGGCTCAGGTGGGCCGGAGAATGATTTCACCAACCGCAACACCACCTTCATGACATGGAATCTGCTGCACCTTGCGCGTTTCCTGAAGGACAATCACGGCATTCCCGCGCATGGCAACCAGCGTTCGGAATGGGATGCCGGGTGCCGGTTCGACTTCGAGAACCCCGATTATCGGTGAGTCTCGACCGGAACGCCTGAGCGACGATTGCCCCAGCCGGTGCGGGCGGTTTCGATCGGATTACCCATCATCGCCACCACCACCACCGCTGGCCTGCTCGTGCCATACTGCTTGCGCGCCGCTATCGCCGATGCGATAGATCTGGACCACCGAAACGAGCGACACCGCGATGGCCATGGCAGCGACCACAACGGTGAAAGTCTTGTACGCGGCGACCGTATCGATTTTTGGGATCCTTGACCGCAACAGGTTCAGGACGCGGTCATTGTGCATAGCCCACCACACCACCGACAGCAGTGCTGTCGCCACCGACCACTGCAGCATCTGGTCGGCCAGCTCCGCATGGGCGCGCACCAGTGGGCCCGACTCGCCGCGGCTTTTGAGCCATTCACCGGATTCGGTAGTCAGCGGCACCAGCAGTACCGTAATGATGGCGGTCACCGGGGTAATGATGCCGAGGCGACGGCGGGCCGCGGGCCACAGCACACACGTCATCAGTAGTAACGCGGTCAGTGGCACCAGCACCACGACGAAATGAACGAATAGCGGGTGGGCAGGCAGACCGTTGATTTTTTCAGTCACGATAAAGCTCGAACTCCTTGGTCACGATGCGCAGTCGTTATCTGGGCTGAGCGTAAGGATCGATTCTTGGAGTTTTCTCGAGCGGACGCACGATCGATTCAATCGCGAGCGGCGGGCAGATGCAGCGTGAAAGCCGCACCGTGGCCCGGCGCACCACTGACTGTGATGCGCCCATGGTGGGACTCGACGACCTCGCGAACCAGCGCCAAACCGATCCCGTGCGCTCTGGTGCCTGCGCTGTGCCCGTCGCCGTGCGCAAACCGCTGTAACAACCGTTCGGCGTCACGGGGATCGAGTCCCGTGCCGGTATCGGTGACTGTGATCTCGACTTGCCTGCCTGTTCGAATCACACGCATCGTCACGGTGCCGCCAGTTTCTTCGTGGTTCAGCGCGTTATCGACAAGGGCGAAGATGGCCCGTCGCAGCGCTGGGCGCGTACCCGCGACGACCGCTGGTACGACTGCCGTCTCGGCGACGACGGCGATGTTGACGCCACGAGAGTCGAAATGCGCGGTAACACTTTCGCGTACTTCATGGCACAACTGCAGCATATCGATGCGCTCGACGCGGTCGGGCTCATGCCGTGCCGAGGCTGTCAACAGCAGGTCGTCGACGATGTCGGCAAGTGCGCGTGTGTCTGCCACCAATCCGCGCAGCTGGGTGCTCAGTACTTGGTCGTGATCGTGGCTCTCGGCCCGGCGGGCAAGCAGTTGGGCGCGGGTGTGCAGCACGGTCAGTGGCGCCCGTAATTCATGGGAGGCGTCCGCGACGAATCTGCGCTGTAGCGCCAGAGCCGCCGCTAGCGGTCGAATCGTGCGGCGGGAAAGGAGCACGGCTACCCCGGCCGTCGCGACCAGCCCGGTCGCTTCCGCGACGATCAATGCCATCAGTTGACGTTGCTGACCCTGGTGCCAGGGTCGCAGATCCATCAGCACAGCGATCTGCATACCTGGCTTGGTGGCTACCAGTGCGCGGTAATCCTCGCCGTCGGATCGTATGTCCCGGTAGCCGGCCGGGCCGGTCAGTACAGTCGATATGACTGTAGGCGCGGAGTCGCTGACGGAAATGACGCCCTGCTGGTCGCGGATGGCGATCGACATTCCCGGCGGCGGGTCGCCGACATCGTCGACACGGGCTGCCGCATGCTCCAGCTGCGCATCGATCTCACGGTCCTGGATGTGCACATTGATGGCGTATAGCGTCACGCCGACCAGGAGCAACACCGCCCCGAGCGCAAGTGCGGACTGTAGGGCCGATGTTCGCGCGGTACGCCGAAGAACATTTATCTCGGTCGGAATTGTCGCAACCCGACTGTGATGGCGCATCCTCACGATTCGCCGAGTCGATAGCCGAGCCCGCGCACAGTGGCGATGACATGGCGGCCGAGTTTACGACGCAGGTAGTGGACATAGGTATCGACCGTGCCGACGCCATCGGCACGGTCGAATACCAGTCGCAGCAGTTGCGGACGGGTGAAGACTTGTCGCGGCGACCGGCACAACACCGTCAGCAGCGCGCACTCGCGTTCGGACAAAGCCACCGCACTGTGATCGTCGTGCGGATCGACCACGGTGCGGGTAGCCGCCAT
Organism: Nocardia sp. TBRC8007; assembly: GCF_056629435.1. Lineage (NCBI taxonomy): Bacteria > Bacillati > Actinomycetota > Actinomycetes > Mycobacteriales > Nocardiaceae > Nocardia > Nocardia sp. TBRC8007. The sequence goes on from NZ_JBWSOR010000024.1 coordinate 56,957, forward strand.
CAGCAGCCTGGCGCCGACCGGAAGCACCGAGGCGGAGGCAAGGTGGCGACGATGCAGTGCCCGTACCCGCGCCAGCAGCTCAGGTACCTCGAAGGGTTTGACCAAGTAGTCCTCGGCTCCCGCGTCAAGACCCTCGACTCGGTCCATCACGGTTCCCCTGGCCGTGAGGATCAGCGCGGGCGTGGTCACCGCGCGATCACGCAGTGCCCGTAATAGATCCAAACCTTCGAGCACGGGTAGTCCACGGTCGACGATCATTACCTCGAATTGCTGGGTCAGACCGCAGTGCAGCCCGCTTTGGCCGTCCGGCGCTGTCTCCACGCAGTAGCCCTCGTCGACCAGCAATATCGATATCAGCTCTGCCAGCTGATAGTCATCCTCGACCAGCAACACCCGAGGTGCTACGGTGCCGCTGTTCAGCATGCTGACCAGCGTGCCACCAAACTTCGCCTGCGGCTATCGCTGGCCGAGTCAGAACTGTTCGACAGGCGAACTCTCGACCGACTCCATAGGTAACGGCGCACCGATTTCGACTGTTCGCCACCTTCGCCCTCAGCGAACGGCCTGAGCAGGGTGGAACAAACGCGAATACCCCCGGGTTGAGTAGACAACGCTCAATATTTGGAAGGGTCGAAGACGTGCCTACACCCCAGAACCTGCCGGTGTTGTTCCTGACCGATCCGATCGTGCTGCCGGGCATGGTCGTGCCCATAGAACTAGATGAATCGGCGCAGGCCGCGATTGATGCCGCGCGCGCCGCCGAGACCGACTCTGTGCTGCTCGCACCCCGGCTGACCGAGGGTTACGCCACCTATGGTGTGGTCGCCACCGTAGAACAGGTCGGCCGGATGCGCGGTGGTGCCCCGGCCGCGGTCCTCAAGGCCGAGCGGCGCGCGAAGATCGGCCACGGGGTCACCGGGCCAGGTGCCGCGCTGTGGGTCGAGGCCGAGCTGGTGGAGACTCCCGCTCCGGACGGCCGCACGAAAGAGCTGGCCATCGAGTACAAGAAACTGGTCGTCTCGGTGTTGCAGCGTCGCGAGGCGTGGCAGATCATCGACGCGGTCAATCAGCTGACCGATCCCTCGGCGATTGCTGATACCGCAGGCTACGCACCGTACCTGACCTTCGAGCAGAAGCGGGAACTTCTGGAAACCGCTGATGCGACCACCCGGCTCAGCGTGCTGATCGAGTGGACCAAGGCGCACATCGCCGAGGCAGAGATCACTGAGAAGATCAGCGAAGACGTGCGCGAGGGTATGGAGAAGAGTCAGCGTGAGTTCCTGCTGCGCCAGCAACTCAACGCCATTCGTAAAGAGCTCGGCGAGGACGAGCCGGACGGAGCCGACGACTACCGGGTCCGCGTAGAGCAGGCCGATCTGCCCGATGCTGTGCGCGAAGCGGCATTGCGTGAGGTCGGTAGGCTGGAACGAGCCAGTGATCAAAGCCCGGAATCCGGTTGGATCCGGACCTGGCTGGATACTGTGCTCGAGTTGCCGTGGACGGTGCGGACCACCGACAACACCGATGTCTCGGCTGCTCGCGCGGTCTTGGATGCTGATCACCACGGCTTGGATGAGGTCAAAGACCGTATGGTCGAGTACCTGGCTGTGCGGGCCCGCCGTGCCGCCCGTGGCCTCGAGGTTGTCGGCGGACGCGGTTCCGGCGCGGTGCTGGTGCTGGTCGGACCGCCCGGTGTGGGTAAGACCTCACTGGGTGAATCTGTCGCACGTGCCTTGGGCCGCACTTTCGTTCGCGTCGCTCTGGGCGGTGTGCGCGACGAAGCCGAGATCCGTGGTCATCGGCGTACCTACGTCGGTGCTCTGCCCGGTCGCATCGTGCGTGCCGTGAAGGAAGCCGGTTCGATGAACCCGGTTGTTCTGCTGGATGAGATCGACAAGGTCGGTGCGGACTTCCGCGGCGACCCGGCAGCGGCTCTGCTGGAGGTGCTGGATCCGGCACAGAATCATACGTTCCGTGACCACTACCTCGATGTGGATCTCGACTTGTCCGATGTGCTGTTCATCGCCACAGCGAACGTTATGGACACCATTCCCGGTCCGCTGCTGGACCGAATGGAACTGATCACTGTCGACGGTTACACCGAAGACGATAAGGTGGCCATCGCCCGCGACTTCCTGATGCCCAGGCAGCTGGAGCGCAACGCGCTGACTGCCGACGAGGTGACTCTCACCGAAGAGGCGTTGCGTGAGATCGCGGCCAACTACACCAGGGAAGCCGGTGTGCGGCAGCTGGAACGGCTGATCGCCAAGGCACTGCGCAAAGCCGCGACTCGGTTGTCCGAGCATGCCATGACAACCGCTACCTCGGGTTATGATCCCGCACTCGGCTATGCGGATGTGGTCGAGGAGGACGCGGAAGCTTTGACAATCGGCCTCGGCGATTTGAAGGATTACCTGGGGCGTCCGCGTTTCCTCCCGGATTCGGTGGAACGCACCGCCGTCGCGGGTGTGGCGACCGGTCTCGCCGTAACCGGCGCAGGCGGCGATGTCCTCTATATCGAGGCCAATGCCGCCGAAGGAGAGCGTTCGCTGACCCTCACCGGCCAGCTCGGCGACGTTATGAAGGAATCCGCGCAGATCGCTCTGACCTACGTGCGTTCGCATCTAGCGGAGATCGGTGTCGAGCCGGCCGTACTGGATCGCAGTATTCACATCCACTTCCCCGCAGGCGCGGTGCCGAAGGACGGTCCATCCGCGGGAGTCACCATGGTGACCGCTTTGGTGTCATTGGCGCGAGATCGTAAGGTGCGCTCGGATGTGGGTATGACCGGTGAGGTCACGCTGAATGGTCGGGTACTGCCGATCGGTGGCGTCAAGCAGAAGCTGCTCGCCGCGCAACGGGCCGGCCTGAAGACGGTGTTCATCCCGGCGCGCAACGAGCCGGACCTGGACGATGTACCTGTCGAAGTGCTTGCCGCACTGGAAGTCCGACCCGTCGCCGATGTGTCCGAAATCCTGGCATACGCCATCGAACCTTCGGTGGATCAGCACACCTTCGCGGCAACGGCTTGACCGCAGACGCAACCGGGCGCGGAAACTTTTCCGCGCCCGGTTGGCTCTGCTGTATTCGTTTGTTTCAGATTCGTTTGTTTCAGCGGTCCTGTCCTACAGCCCTGATGGTCCCCTGGGCCAGTGCGCACAGCACGGGTTCGCTGCCCGGGCTTTCGGCGTAGATCTCGCAGCGGGTGACGGCCTGTCGTTTCGTCGCTTCGACGACGAACGCTTCCGCTCGCAGTTGAAGGCCCGCGGCCGGACGCAGGTAGGTAATGGAGAAACCACTGGTGACAATGTTCGCGCCGAAGACCGGACCAGCCGCGAAGGTGAGTGAGATATCCGCTGCGTAAGAGATTACACCGCCATGGACGAAGCCCATATGCTGGTGTAGCTCCGGACGAATGTGGATGACCAGGGTGACAGCGCCTTCGCGGACGGCGACGACTTCGGTACCGACCAGGCGAGCGAATGGTTGCGCGGCGAGTACTAGTCGGGCGCTGTCGAGCATGCGGTCCCAGTCCATACGGGCGTTGAGTTCGTCGTTGCGGAGAGTACCGGCACCGGCATCGGCCGCGTCGATGGAATCGACGGTCAGAGGAACGGTGTCGGTCAGAGGCGTGTCGGTCAGTGTCATGACCTCTCCTTCGATGGCTCGAGCTTCGATGATGCGGGGCGACCGGAGGCGAGCATGAGCCGGGCGACGTCGACGAACTCACTCGCTATTTCGGTTGGAAAATGCGCATCTGGCTGCGCTTTTACTTGCAGGTGAGCTTGGGCGGATCCCTGCCGTAGCGCTCAGACCGGGCTGGGTCGCCTGGGTCCATGACGCATAGGCTGAATGAAATGGGAAAATCGGGAACCGTCCCGCACCCGACGTGCACGCGCTATCAGCGCGCGACGTCGGTTATGAGGCGGCGATTGCTCTCACTCCTGTGCAGTCCTGGCGAACGTGCCGAGCTCCATTGCTCGAATACAGTTTTCACTCGCTCACGCACATCTATGATGTCTCCGCGTGTCAGCGTTGGTGACAATCGCCGCCTGGAAATGCTGCTGGTCCCGATGGAGCGCAGGTTCTCGCCCGCCGATGTGATATAGACCGGCTCAGAGGGAGAAGTGGTGCGGTGCGTTTCGGAACTCGCATCCGCCTCATTGCGGCGCGCTTTCTGTCTCGCATACACGTCTTACGCTCGGGGAATGCTGCTTACCAGCAGCAGCTTTCGTGTAAATAGTTTCGTATTAAATTTTCTTATCCAGAATCTAGTGTGTCCTGCGCGATAGTGCAATAGCTCATATCGAATTCGCTGTAAAAGTTTGGTCTGAGCGGGCGCTATGGCGGCTGGACAGGACGCACGGATCGTCGATACCGCGCTGCGCGTCACCGACCAGCTCGGCCTCGACCACTTGCTCGGCGTCCGGTCGGGACTGCTGCCGCGTTGACGCCGGTCCAGGCCGGACACTCGTATGCTCTTCGGCATGGAGTTCTGGGCGATGGTGGCACATGAATCGGCGAGCGGGATTGTCTTGACCAGGCAGCAAGTCGATGCGGACTTCCTCGGGCCGGGTGATGTGACGATCAAAGTGCACTACTCGAGCGCGAATTACAAGGATGGTCTGGCGATCACTAAAGGCGGCGGCGTAGTCCGCGATTACCCGATCGTGCCCGGCATCGATCTCGCGGGTGAGGTGGTCGCGTCTTCCGACGGTGATTTCGCCCCGGGCGACTTGGTGATCGCGCACGGGTATGGAATCGGTGTCTCCCAGCACGGCGGTTTCGCCGAATACGCTAGGGTGCCCGCGGATTGGGTGGTCAAGCTGGAGGATCTGAGCCCGCGCGAAGCCGCCGCGCTCGGCACCGCGGGCTTCACTGCAGCCCTGAGTGTGCAAACGCTGCTCGACCACGGTCTCACCCCGGACGCGGGTCCGGTGCTTGTCACCGGCGCGACTGGCGGAGTCGGCAGCGTGAGTATCGACATACTCTCCGGCCTCGGTTTCAAGGTCATTGCCTCTACCGGCAAAACCGACGCAGGCGATCTGCTCAGCGAAATCGGCGCCGATGAGGTGATCGGTCGGCTGCCGGAGGATCCGAACGCCGCACGGCGGCCGCTGGCCACAGCGCGCTGGGCCGCAGCTGTCGACAGTGTCGGAGGCGCATCGCTCGCCGCCGTCCTCAGTGCCACCAGCTATGGCGGTGCGGTCGCGGTCAGCGGCCTTACCGGCGGATCCGAACTGCCCACCACCGTGCTGCCGTTCATCTTGCGTGGGGTCGCGCTCCTTGGCATCGATTCGGTGAACATCCCGATCGAGCGTCGCCGCGAGTTGTGGTCCCGGCTCGGCAAACAGCTGCGGCCGCGGCACCTTTCAGCTCTGGAGAACTATGCCCCGGTCACCGAGGCGCAGCAGGTGCTGCACTCGATCAAGAATGGAACTCATTCGGGTCGAACTGTTCTAGGAGTCGTGGGCGAGTTCTGAGCAGTTCGTAAGCGACGACCACGGGTCGGCACGACTATTCGGAGCACTACGCTGAATCGTGGATGCCGAGCCGCCGGTATCGGCGACTTTCGTGAGCGGATATACACCGGTCAGGCAGCGATCGTGGTCGATCCGTCGGCGAATTGAGTGCGGTACAACTGCGTATAGCGACCACCCGCGGGCAGCAGCTCGGTGTGGGTGCCGCGTTCCACGATGTGACCGTCTTCCAACACCAGAATCTGGTCGGCCGCGCGGACCGTGGACAGGCGATGGGCGATCACCAGTGCGGTTCTGCCATGCAATGCTTCGGCGAGCGCCTCCTGTACAACGGCTTCCGAGGTCGAGTCCAGTGCGGCGGTCGCCTCGTCCAGGATCACTACTCGTGGTTGCTCGAGCAATAGGCGCGCGATGGTC
>NZ_JBWSOR010000025.1:0-60637 GCF_056629435.1 Nocardia sp. TBRC8007
GTCGATCGCAGAACTGTTCATTCTACCAGTGCCGGTGGGTGAACAGGTCTGCGGATATCGTCAGTACTGCCCAGCCACGGTCGACCCGTACGCGCTCGCTCTCGCTGAGGTCGGCAGTCGCACATTTCCCATATCGCTCCTACACGGGATACCCGAAATGGCCTGTATCGGGGGACGGTGACGGACCGTCGTGTCCTCGCTCGGCCCGGCGGTGACTTATGCTCGCGCGGTGGACACCCCATTGCGGCTGGAAGTCATTGTGGCGAGTGTGCGTCCGGAGCGGTTCGCGCCGGTCGTTGCCGACTGGTTCCTGCGCACGACGCGCGCCTACCCCGAATTCGATACCGGTGTCATCGATCTCGCGCATACCCCGTTGCCTGTCGAGCTTATAGAGACTGAGCGGACCGCGGTTTACCGTACTCGGCTGCGCGCCGCTGACGCTTTTGTCGTCATCACCTCCGAGTACAACCACGGCTACCCCGCGTCGTTGAAAACCGCCTTCGACACCGCCAAACAGGAGTGGCGAGCCAAGCCCGTCGCCTTCGTCTCTTATGGTGGCCTCTCCGGTGGCCTGCGCGCAGTGGAACAGCTGCGTCAGGTCGTCGCTGAGATCCACATGGTTTCCGTACGCGAGACCGTCAGCTTCCATCAAGCCAAGAAGCGATTCGACGAGGGTGGCGACACCCGCGATGGCGCCGCGATCGACGCCGCACACCGTATGATGCGTCAATTGGCCTGGTGGGCACGCACCTTACGCGTCGCAAGGTCGGCTGATCCGTATCCCGGCTAGTTGCTACCGAGTTGTCATGGCGTGGCGGCCGCGCGGCTGGCCGATATAGGTGGCTTCCCGAGGAATAGACACCAGGGTCAGGTCGATCTGCACGGTGCCGGTGCGCAGCACGACGTGGTTGCCGATCGCGCCCGGCTGGTATATTGCCAGGTCAGGTCTGGTGACAGGCAAGCCCCTCGGGTCACCGGTCAGGTAAATGGTGGTGACGCCCGCGTGTGGGGCGGGTGCGAGCACCCCATCGACCACCGCCGCAGTGAACCCCGCGTCGGACTGATGGGTTTCGACCGCGATGGTCAGCCGCTCCGGATTTCCGATCGTGGTGACCAGGTTTTCCCACGCGTGCGGCCGGTCGGTGCGGATCAGGATCCGTTCACCGACTGCGAGCGCGCGGAATACCAGTTGTTGTGCCAGATACAACTCGCCCGCGACGTACACGGTCGAGATACCGGCACCGACGATACGGACTGTGACGCCATTACCTTCGTCGTCCGAGCCGATCAGTTGACCACAACCAGAGGAGGGCAGGTGCAGGTGGCCTATCACATCGACGGGGTACTCGACCATCGGGGCCATGTCGTCCAGATCGGGTATGGCGATCGGCAGATGCGCGAGCAGACCATCACGGTGGCGTCCGTTCATCGAGACCATGCCCGTCAGTTCGGATCGTTCCGGCAATTCACGTGCGGTCAGTCGCCAGGCGGCGCCGATGGCGACCGATTCCGCCGAACTTCCTGGCCGCAGCCGTACCGTCACAGTGGTGCCGCGGGAAGGCGCCACCCACAGCTGGGCAAGCAACTCGGAGCCGAGCCGCCCAGGGTCGATCGCATTGCCGATGTTCACACTGTTGCCGATTTCGGCATAGCGCCAGCGATGCCCCAGAGTGCGCGGATCGTAACCGCCGGTGATCCGCAGGACGGCCTTGCGGATCTCGGGCGCGGTCAGGATGCGGGCATTGCAGTCGGCGTCCTCCAGCGTACGCATGATGCGTCGGGTTGCGATGGTGACCGCCCGCGAGGCGCCTTCGGCCCCGCCACCTCGCCGGGCTGCGGCTTCCGGGCAGGCTACCGCGTCGAAGCTGATCGCGAGCCATACCGTGCGGTGCGCGGTAGCAGGCAGCGGGCCGAGTAGCGATTCGTAGATCGGGCCTGCGGGTGTGCCCGAGCGACTGCGGTGACCGTGGCTGACGATATCGATCCCGCTGAGCAGAATGTCGTGCTGATTCAGGCATTTCGCCAGTTCTGGCAATGGAAGCAGATGTGTGGCATGCACTGTCGTGCGGGCGATCCTGGTCAGGCCCCCGGGCGGAGGAAGTACCTCGACCACCGTCACCACGCGGCTGCCGTCCCGGTACAGGCCGAGTGAACGCCCGTCCGTGCCACGGAAATCGACGGTATCACCGATCTCGTATGTCCGGCGGGTGAGATAGCGCCACCATGTGGCGATCCAGTTCAGCGGGGTGCGTTTGGCTAGAGGGATGAGCGGGAGCGACGCCGCGAGCACCGCCATGCCGAGTGCCGCTGGACTTGTGAGACCGGACAGCAATGCGATCAGCCCGGCGATCAGTCCGATGATCTGGGCGATCAGCAAGTTCTGCATCGAGATGCGCCCGAGGAGCGGTCGTGATCCCACACCGACCGGTTGCGTCATCGTTGTCCCCCAAGTACCCGGTGTCGGCCGGTTCGGAGTGGCCGAGCTGAACAAGAGTCCTCGGAAACTGTACTGTGTTCGGCGAACGCGAGCACTGTTCGGGGGAGGAATAATGCCTTCAAAACCCACTACACGCTGGCAGGTGAGCGGCTACCGCTTTCTGGTCCGGCGAATGGAGCACGCACTGGTGCGCCGAGACGTGCGCATGCTGCACGACCCCATGCGTTCTCAATCTCGCGCGTATGCGGTCGGTCTGGTCCTGGCTTGTGTCGTGCTGGCCGGTTGCGGTGTGCTCGCATTGTTGAAGCCGCAGGACAAGATCGGTAGCAACACGATCTTGATCGGTAAGGATTCCGGCGCGGTCTATGTGGTGCTCGATAATGTGGTGCATCCGGCCCTCAACCTCGCCTCGGCCCGCCTCGCCGCGGGGCAGCCGGCCAAGCCTGCGATCGTAAAGGAATCCGAGTTGAGCACACGGGCGCGCGGCCCGCTGATCGGTATTCCCGGCGCTCCGGGCGCTCTGCACTTCGACAAAGAGGGCAAGGGACATACCTGGACGGTGTGCGACTCGCTGAAAACCGATGGCAGCGACGACCGCAGTACCGCTGTGCTGATCGGTGACCTGGAACTCGGCGAAAAGGCTTCCGCGATGGGGGCGGACAAAGCGCTGTTGGTAGCGGGGAAAGACGCGACCTATTTGGTGTGGAACAACACCCGCGCTCGCGTCGATATGACCGATCCCGCCGTCACCGTTCCGCTGCGGATCCGGGGGATGTCCCCTCGGCCGATCAGCGAGGGGTTGCTGAACGCCATCCCCGAGGTGAATCCTATTGTGCCGCCGAAGATCACCGATCCCGGTGGTGTGCCCAACGGCTATTCGATCAACGGATTGAAGAACGGCACAGTGGTTCAGGTCTCCGACAAGGACGGACAGAATTTCGTTGTCTTGTACGACGGTCTGCAACCCATCAGCCCATTCACCGCCGATATCATCCGAAGTTCGCAGCGCAACCCGGACCATGGCACCGTCATCGGCGATTTCGAGCAGACCTATGCGCCGCCGTCGCGTGCGCTGAAGGTCGAAACTTATCCGCAAACCGCGCCTACGATCGTCCAATCCGAGGCCAGACCGGTGAGTTGCTTGTCGTGGCAGCCGATCCCCGGCGCAGCGAACAATACCGATGTCGCCGTGCGTGCAGAACTGTCGGTGATCGATGGAAGTGACCTGCCGATGCCCAGCAACGCGAGATTGGTTCCGCTGGCTCAGGCAGACGGCAGAGGCGACAATGTCGACTCGGTGTACTTCCAGCCCGGCTCAGGTGCTTTCGTCCAGACCACCGGTATCGAACCGGACAGCAGGCGCAAAGACGGCATGTTCTATATCGCAGACACCGGTGTCCGATTCGGCATCAAAGATGAAGAGGCTGCGAAAGCACTCGGTATGCATCCGGAAGCAGAGGTCACATCAGAACCGGCGCCGTGGCCGATCGTGGGTTTGCTCGCCAGCGGTCCCGCGCTCAGCCGAGAGGCCGCCATGGTCGCCCATGACGGCATCGCTCCGGACTCCGCACCTGCTGCGCAGCTGGTCGCGGTGAATTGACGAGATCTCGGTGACAGTGCCGGCACCCGACCTGGGGAATGCTCACCCGTCCTCGCGGACGCCTAACCTTCGTCGGATCGGGAATGAGGCGAGATAGCCGAGAAGCAGCAGTGCGCCGATCGAGCTACTGCCGATCAGCGCGACGTCACGGGCGGTGTTGTCCGGTGGCGGAGGTGGCAGGGGCACCGCGAGCTGCGTATTCTTCGCTGGGCTCGGGCGTTTCGGCAGCAGCTCGCCGGGGACTTCGTTGGTCAGTGCGGCCACTGGATCGACAGCGCCGTAGCCGAGGTAGGGATTCCATCCTTCAGCCGGTGCATGCGCCGTAGCCTGGATGCGCTTGATCACTTCCTGCGCGCTGAGCTCGGGAAATCGCGCACGAACCAGGGCAGCCACGCCGGAGACGTACGGTGCCGCGAAACTGGTGCCTTGCAAGGTATCCGCTTTGCCTTGTCGTGGGTCGACAATTCCGTTGGCGGTATCCGAACCACGTGCATCCAGGGATACGATGTTCTCGCCGGGCGCCGCGACGCCTAACCACGGGCCGGGCACGGTGAATTGCGACGGTTGGCCGTTCGCGTCGATCGACCCCACACTGAGGACGTAGTCGTCGTAACGTGCGGGCGTGACATTCGTGGCGAGGGTGTCCCAGAGATCGCGATAGGGTCGGGTCGGGTCGATATCGGGATTGCCCGCCTGGCAATTGTCCTTTTTGTTTCCGGCCGCGGCCACGATGACGACGTCGCGCTCCAGCGCGGCGTAACGCACTGCGGCGCCGAGCCTGCCATCAGCGGGATTATGGGAACCAGGAGTGCAGAGGACCAGAGAGATATTGATGACGGAGGCGCCGAGGTCAGCCGCGCGACGCACCGCGGAAGCCAGGGCATCGATGTTGCCGTAGCCGTCCGGGGGGTCTTCCGGCCGCTTCTGCGCTTGTGCTCCCGCTCGCTGGTATCTACTGCTGGTCTGTCGGATCGTCATGATCCGCGCTTCTGGTGCGACGCCGGAGAATCCTTGGCCGTCCACCGGTTTCGCACCGATGATACCGGCGACTACGGTGCCGTGCGCGTCGCAGTCCTCGGTGCCGTCCCCGCCTGCTGCCACATAATCACCGGCGGGCTGCAGATCGGGCAGGCGGGGATGCGGGGAGACGCCGGTATCGATAACAGCGACGAGTTGTCCTTGGCCGCGAGAGAATTCCCAGGCACGGGGCAAATTCAGGGACTGTTGCGGCACCGGGACGGTTGGGCCGTCGCCACCCTGTCGAGTACTCAGACACGGTGCGTTGCTCTGGTGTTCGGTGGGTTCCGGCGGCGCCGCGGGGGCGCCGGGCGGTAGCATGCCGGGATTGATCGGTGGTGGCCGATCGGCGTAGGCGACGCCCTGCCCCAGTGAGGCGCTCATACCGAACATCACAGCTGCCGCTGTGATGCGCATAATCCGGTTCACAGGCCGCGTACCAGGGAGTAGAGCTCGGTGATCCAGAAAACCAGGGGCAGTACAGCGGCGACGAACCCGTACTCGAGGAGTTCCACCCCGCGCCGCATCGGTGGCGTGGCCGATTGGTTCGGGATGATGATGCCCAGGATCAATGCCGCGATCAGCGCGGCCATTGCTGCGCCGAACACCATCAGTGGCTGGTTCATCACGAAAGCGACCCCTGCCAACATGATCAACACAATTGCCGAACCGCCCGCGATGAGCACCACGGCCTGCTCCGCGCCGGCATAGGTACGGCTGCGGAACATCAGCACCACCGCGCAGACCAGCGCGAGCGCGATACCCTGCCAATACGGATCGTCGGAGGCCGGATCGGTAGCAGCCAGCGCGCCGACCGCGGTGACCAGCGTAGTCGCGGAAACCAGGCCTGCGAGGTACATCCGAGAGCGTTCCGCTTTCGCCCGCAACACTTCCATGGTGGGCAGCGCGCGGTGGTCGTCGGGATCGTCTTCGGTCGGGTCGATGGGAGTACCCGGCGAAGGGACCGGCGGCAGCGGCAGTTTCGCGAGCAACATCGATATACGTGGTGCCGATGCGAGACCAGCGAGTCCGAGTGCCGCGGTGCCGGCACCGATCGCGCGCTCGGACTGCTCGGTGAGCAGGCCGACCAGTGCCGCGGGCACCGAGTACGTCGCGAGCGTGGCCGCTCCGATGAACAGCGCGAGCCCGACGCCGATGACGCGCCAGGCCAGAATCGCCGTCGCACCCACCATGACCGAGCCGAGCAGGACATGCGCCCAGCTGTAGTGCTCCGGTACATAGAGCATGCCCGCAGTGAATGCGGAGGGCAATGCGCAGCCGCCGAGCACCAGCGCGGTTCCGGTGTCGCCGTACATCCGGCTCAGCACCATCGCCGCGACAACGAGCAGGATTGTGACGATCAAGGCGACCGACCCGCCCACCCCGATGGGCAGTGCGCTCGGCGACAGCAACAGACCGAGGCAACCGACGAGCATGGTGACCGCGGCGAACACCGAGCCGGTGATCCGCGCCACGCGTGGCGTCCAGCTGCGATAGTGCTCGGCGTCGGCGATCGCGACGTTGTGCATGATGTCGTCGAACAGTGGTGTCGGTGCGGCGTTCGACGCGCTTTCCAGCATCAGTAGTTCGCCGTCGCGCACACCGTGTTCACCGAGACTGAGCGAATTGGACAACGGCGGATGGCCGATCCGGGCGAGCACCCATTCCGCCGGCTCGAAGCGTTCGCCCTCGTTATCGAAGTCGTTGGTGCGGCTGTGCTGAGCAACCATGTCGACAACACTGGGAATTACCAGCGCAACCGGCACATCGACCGGTATGGCCATGTCGACCTGAGTGTGCTTGGCCAGAATCGTCACTCGGGCGAGGTCGGGGGCGCGGACGACCCCGCGCGCGGATTCTGCGTCGATGTGGTCAAGTCGCGCGTGCGTCAAGCCTTCCCCCAACTCAGTCTTCCAGCTTGTGATTCCGCGGCCCCTCGGGCCGGGGGCGAGTTTGCGAACCCACAGTCCGGACAGCAGAATGCTGGTCGAACTGTACGACATGTCGGCTGTGGCCTCTACACTGAGCCCGAAACACATCTTGCCGAAGGGGGATTCTCGGTCGATGAGCACTGTCCGTTTCCAGCGCCGCGTGCGCCGCGAGATGCCTCGTTCGCCTGGTGGCGAGGTCACGCTGCAGCCACCGCCCGAAATCCCCCGGGTGACACCGGGAAATCTGCTGCTGAAATTGATGCCGGTCGTGATGGTGATCGGCATGGTCGGCATGATGGCCTTGCTGTTCACTCGAGGGGGCGGCATCGCGTCGAACCCGATGACCATGATGTTTCCGCTCATGATGTTGTTCTCCATGATCGGTATGTTCGCTGGTCAGGGTGGGGGCAAGGGGCAGAAGGCCGCGGAGGCCAATGAGGATCGCAAGGACTACCTGCGCTACCTCGACCAGGTCCGCAAGGACGTTGATGAGACCGCGCGCCAGCAGCGCACGTCCGTCGAGTGGAGTCACCCCGAACCGGGGTTGGTCTGGATGCTCGCCGGGACCAGCCGTATGTGGGAACGTCGCGCGGGTGACAAGGACTTCTGCCACGCCCGTATCGGCGTCGGCGGCCAGCGGTTGGCCACCCGGCTGGTCGCTCCGGAGACCGGCCCGGTCGAAGAGCTGGAGCCGATCGCCGCAGTCTCGCTGCGCCGTTTCGTGCGCGCCTATTCGACTGTGCCCGACCTGCCGACCGCGATCGCGATCAAGGGTTTCGCCACTATCGCGCTGGATGGCGACCGTGACGAGGCGCGGGACATGACACGCGCGATGCTGGTGCAGCTGTGCATGTTCCAGGCACCGGACCAAGTGCTCGTCGCGGTGGTTTGCGGTTCGGACACTGCTGGGGAGTGGGAGTGGACGAAGTGGCTGCCGCACACTCAGCATCCCGATACGCAGGACGGCATCGGTACTCAGCGCATGTTCTACGGGTCGATCCGGGAAGCCATGGCCGGATTGCAGCCACTGCTGGGTAACCGGGTCAGGTACTCGCGCAATCAACCTGCCAACCCCAATATGGTGCACATCGTCATTGTGGTCGACGGCGGACTGCTCGAGGCGGAGGACGATCAGCTGCGGGAATCCGGTTACGAGAGCGTCACCCTGATCGATCTGTGTGGCTACGCGCCGCGCCTGGCAGTATCCCGTGGCATAAAGATGATCGTGGAAAGCGGCGAATGCGTCGGCCGCGGCGCGACCGGAAACCAAGAGCGCTTCGCGCTGATCGACCGGATCAGCCCCCAGCAAGCCCAGCAGGCGGCGCGCAGACTCGCACCCTACCGGGCCGCGACCCAGCGCAGCAGCGATGCGGACGCCGCTGACTCCGACGTGATCTCGACCTGGAGCCAGCTGATGAGCCTCGGTGACATCGGTACGTTCAATCCCGAACACGCCTGGCGCCCACGGTACGGTCGGGAGCGGCTGCGTGTTCCGTTCGGGGTGGGCGCCGATGGCTTGCCAGTGGAACTGGATATCAAGGAGGCCGCCGAGAACGGTATGGGCCCCCATGGCCTCTGCATCGGCGCCACCGGTTCCGGTAAGTCGGAGTTCCTGCGCACCCTGGTGCTCAGTCTGCTCGCCACGCACTCGCCGGATCAGCTGAACCTGGTGCTCGTCGACTTCAAGGGCGGCGCGACGTTTCTCGGGTTGGATGGTGTGCCGCACGTCGCGGCTGTTATCACCAACCTGGAGGAAGAGTCGGATCTGGTAGACCGGATGAAGGACGCTTTGGCAGGCGAGATGAACCGTCGCCAGGAAGTGCTTCGGGCGGCGGGCAATTTCGCCAACGTCTCCGAGTACGAGAAAGCCAGAGCCGCAGGAGCCGATCTGGATCCACTGCCTGCCCTGTTCGTCGTGCTCGACGAGTTCTCTGAGCTGCTCACCCAGCATCCGGATTTCGCCGAACTGTTCGTCATGATCGGCCGCCTCGGCCGCTCGCTGCACGTACATCTCCTCCTCGCCTCACAGCGGCTGGAGGAAGGTAAGCTCAAAGGGCTGGAGTCGCACCTGTCCTACCGGATCGGTTTGAAGACTTTCTCCGCCAATGAATCCCGCCAGGTACTCGGCGTGCCGGACGCCTACAATCTGCCGAACGTTCCCGGTGGCGGCTATCTGAAGGCCGACTCCGGCGAGATCCAGCGCTTCCAAGCATCCTACGTCTCCGGCCCGTACATCGGCGGTGGCTCGCAGCGCGATATCACTGTCGCTACCCAGTCCGGCGAGATCGACGTCGAGGTAAGGCCGTTCACCGCCGCGCACGTCGACTTCCGGGAGGCGGACCGCGTGCCGCTGCCGCCGGAGCCGAGCCTGGAGCCCGAGCACCGGGACGAGGACGGCGAGCAGCTGTCCGATCTGAATATGCTGGTTTCCCGGATCCAAGGTCATGGCCTTCCGGCCCATGAGATCTGGCTTCCGCCGTTGGACGAGGCGCCCACGCTCGACCAGCTCATCCCGCGCTCTGCCCTCACCGGTGAGTACTCGGCGGTGGCTACATTGCGCGCCCCGATCGGTATTGTCGACCGCCCCTACGACCAGCGTCGTGATTCGATGATCGTCGACCTGTCCGGCGCCCGTGGCAATGTCGCTGTCGTCGGCGGCCCGCAGTCTGGTAAGTCGACCGCGTTGCGCACCCTGATTATGGCGATGTCCATGACCCACACCGCCGAACAAGTACAGTTCTACTGCCTCGACTTCGGTGGCGGTACCCTGGCGAGCCTGCAAGGGTTGCCGCACGTCGGCTCGGTAGCGGGCCGGTTGGACGAGGATCAGGTCCGGCGCACCATCGCCGAGATGACCACGATCGTACGCCACCGGGAGGCTCGGTTCCGCCAGCTCGGCATCGAATCGATGACCGAGTTCCGTAGGTTGCGCTCGATGGACCCCGCGAGCAGCCCGGCTGCCGTGGGCGCGCACGAGGAACCGTTCGGCGATGTGTTCTTGGTGATCGACGGCTTCGGCTCGATCCGCCAGGACTTCGAGATGCTCGAACAGACCATCATGAATCTCGCGGTGCAGGGCTTGTCCTATGGCGTGCACGTGGTCATAGCCCTGGCCCGCTGGGCCGAGGCGCGTCCTGCGCTCAAGGACCAGATCGGTACCAGGATCGAATTGCGCCTGGGCGATCCGATGGACTCCGATCTCGGCCGTAAGTTCGCTTCGTTGGTTCCGCAGGGCAGGCCCGGCCGCGGTATGACTCCGGAATGCCTGCACATGCTGACCGGCTTGCCGCGCATCGACGGCAACGCCGACCAGGACAATCTGGGGCGAGCGGTCGCCGACGCGGTCGCCACTATTGCCAGAATGACGCCAGGTCGACCCGCGCCGCAGGTCCGTATGCTGCCCGAGCGGCTTCCCAGAGAGCAGCTATTGAACCTGGCGGGGGACTGGGCTTCGCGGCTCGACCCGAGCACCAAGTGCCTGCGCATCCCGTTCGGGATCAACGAGTCCGAGCTGGCGCCGGTATACATCGACTTCGCCGAGAGCCCGCACTTCATCATCATCGGCGATACCGAATCGGGTAAGACGACACTATTGCGCTCTCTGATCGAGGGCATCGCCGCGGCCAACACTCCCGACCAGGCTCGTTTCATCCTCGGCGATTACCGGCGGTCCATGCTCGGCCTGGTTCCCGAGGGGTACCTCGCCGGCTACGGCTCGACGGCACCGCAGTTCACCCAGAACATGAACGATTTGGCCAGCTACGTCGCCAATCGCACTCCGGGCCCGGACGTCACTGCCCAGCAGCTGCGCGAGCGGTCTTGGTGGAGCGGTCCGGAGCTGTATGTCATCGTCGATGACTATGATTTGGTGGCCACATCTTCGGGCAATCCGGTTCAGGCGTTGCTCGAGCATCTGCCTCATGCCCGCGATCTCGGTTTTCACGTGATCATCGCCCGGCGCTCGGGTGGTGCCAGCCGGGCGATGTTCGAGCCGACCTTGGCCAAGATGAAGGATCTCAGCTCAGCGGGCTTGATCATGAGCTGTAGCCGTGACGAGGGGGTTCTGATGGGCACTACGCGCCCGAGCACTATGCCGCCAGGTCGTGGTACATACGTAACCCGTAATACCGAGGGGCTGGTACAGACAGCCTGGATGCCCCCACCCTGATGTCCGCCGTCGAGCTGGTGGTCACCGATACGCGCCTCTGGGCGCGCGGGGCAACCACGCATTGGGACGTGCCACCTTCGATCACTGTGGGCAGCGACAAGGTCGGCCTTATTGTCGGTCGGTCGCTCACACCGTCCGCTCAGGCGAGTTCAGTGGTCCAGTTCATCAGTGCTGATGCGATCGCATTATCGTCAAGAGCTCCGTCGGTAGTCGATGCGATGAGTGCTGTGTTCGCCGAAATTCTGGAGAATCTCGGTTCAATCCTCCCTTGTGAGCGATTTGTCCTGATCTGTCCAACTGGTTGGGGTCGGTCGCGTCGTTCGGTACTCGAGCAGGCGGCATACCGGAGTGCGGTCGACGTAGCCTTCGAAGACATCGCGGTCAGGTCCGTTATGGCAGATGAAGGTACCAGCCACAGTTATCGGACTCTGGTGCTCGAGTTCGACACGCTCAGCACCACAGCATCGGCGGTTATCCGCAGTCATCGCGGCGTGCATATCGAATCGTGTGAATATGAGCCGACTCTCGCGTTTACCGAGGCGCTACCGGAATCGCCCGGCTTCGATGAGTTGTGCGCGCTGATCACTCGGCTGCTGGAAGGACGGCCTATAGATCTCGTCCAGATCGTCGGAGTTCTGGAGCGGGAAATGCTCGAATCGGTAGATGCGGCCGTACAGCATGCTGTTGGGAAAGCCGTGAAAATCAGATCGATCACAGGCTATGACCTGTTCCGTGACGCCGGCTCAGTGCCGAACCATCCGCAAGTTACCGCAGTGAATCAGCCGCGGATCGAATGGATGCAGTCGTTGCGTGAACGTGCGGCCGCTCAACAGCCGGGTCGCAGTGCGAGAAGCTATGTCGCGGCCACGATTGCGGTTATGGCCGCTGTCGTTGTTGTCGTGGCGTCTATTGTTCTGTTGAACCGTACCGGTGATACCGCAGGCCAGGTGTCGGCGCCGGCAGACTCGGCGACGCCCGAACCTACCGGGACCAGTTCTCCACTGGAACCCAGTGCACTGGTGTCGCCAGAGGTGTTCGGTCGCATAACCTTTCAGATTCCTGATAAATGGCGCATCTCCTCGGCTCTCGGCAACGGGAAGCCGCGTATCGACCTGGTTCCAGAAAGTGATCTCCGCCAACGCATCACTGTCATGCAGACCCCTCTTGTCGCAGGTTCTGAGTACGAACAGGTGGTTGTGAACCTCGAGGCCCAGATGGCACAACGAGTGAACGGTGTGCTCAGTGATTTGCGTCGTGACGTGGACTTCGGTGGAAGGTTGGGACTGGCCTACTCAGAGCGCCCCGGCGACGGATCAACCGTCCGCTGGCATGTCTTGGTGGAGCATGACATCCAAGTCAGCATCGGTTGTCAGTATCTCGACGACAGTTGGCAGGACTTGGCGAGCACATGTGAGTTGTTTGCCCGTTCGGTGCGCGTGATTTCGTGATGAGGAACGGGTGCAAGACCGAATAACTTTCGATGACGTGGTTATGAAATGATTCGTGCCCCGACAGCAGGCTGTCGGGGCACGAATCCAGCGGAGCTCAGAACAGGCTCGCGAGAGCGGTGTCGGTGCTCTGCAACTCCGAGTTACCGCTGCTGACCAGTCTGCCCGCGCTTTCGAGCGTGGTGTTCAGCTGGGTTACCTGGGTGTTCCACTGGGCCTGCAGTGATGCGAACGCGTCGTTCGCATCACCTTTCCAGTAATTTGTGACGAAGTCGGTGACCTGCTTGTGGAAGTCTTCGAGCATGGTCATGACGTTACGGGCCTCGGACACGATAGCCTGGGCGCCCGCCTCGACTTCACCGAAGTTGGAGGCAATCCGACCGGGATCGTTCGCTACCATAGGAGCTCCTTGTTATCTGTGGTTCGGCTGTCGAATCAGGGAAGATTCAGGCTGGAAGCCTGTGCGGCCACTTGCTGGGCAAATTGCTGGTCCTGGTCCGCGAACCTCCGGCCGGCCTGGGCCAGCTTGTCCGAGGTCTGGTCCAGCTGATCGTTCAATTTTCTTGCCTGGGCGAAGTAGCTGTCCATGAAAGTGTCGAACGACTGGCGCGCCGCACCGCTCCAGGTCGCGGTGGTCTGATCCGACTTGCTGTTCAACGCGGTAATCGCCGTTTGCAGATCGTGATGCCGCTGTCGGCAGTTTTCCACAAACTTCGAGATCGCCTCTTCGCTCGCTTCGAGCTGTCCTGCCATTTCGGCTCCTTTCGGTATCGGTCAACAGCGGAATCCACAGTTGGCCTGTACATCTGATTGGACGCGGCGTAGGCCTGATCGGTTCCACTCGATCCGAGAAAATCTGACATCGCCCACGAGATCGGGGCCTCCGCGCCCTTGGTTCGGCTCGTTCATGGTTTGAGTGGCCGTATGTCGGCCTGTTCGCAAGTTCACAGTATGAGCCCTCAGGCTCGCGTGATTCATGTAGCGCCAGCTCATGTTTCCCCTCCTTCCCCCTGCTCGCTGCTGTAATGCTCGGCGAGTGGGCTGGCTGCGTACACCCTACCGAACTTCAATGCCACTCGCTACCAACGGTTTGCAGTACATCTGTAGCGAAACATGTTGGTCAGGAAGTAGCGTCCATTGTGCGTCGACCATTAGCACGTACTGTGCCGTTGCCTGTTGTTGGGTACCCTGCCGTGTACTCAGGCTTAGTACACATACTCGTGTGTCCAGGCCTGGTACACATATTGCCTATAACGCAACGCGCGCGATGCCGTTGCTCGTGCTTCGGACGCGGGGTGCACTTGGCGTCAGGAACTCCTTGTGGCGCCATATCTCATGTCCTGGGCGATGAAGATCCCTGTCAGAAGCGGGGAAGCTGACTCATTGCCGCGCATACTTATCAAAAACGCGCCTTCGAGAAGTTGCGCTACCGTCGTTTCGAAAATTTTGCAGCGTCGGCGTAGTTGGTGTCCGTCGAGGAAGTATCCGCACCGGAGAAAGAAAATGTTCGGCATCATTTTTCTCGTACAACGGTTTCGCCGCCGCGTGTTCGATTTGTCGATTCAGGGAATCACTGAGTAGATAGGTGTCCAGGATGCCCATATCGGGTATGCCGATTGTGGTCGGCTGGATGACGGTACAGCCCATATGTCGACCACCGATAGGATGATCAGCCACGACCCGGAGCATTCCGATATAGTCGAGCGCAGTCTGGGCGCACTGTGCGTTGGTGACGCTTCTTGCGACATGTTCCGGACGCATGCCGAGATCCTCTCGATGGACTGGGATATAACTGTGGTCGACTGCGGCTCGACCAACGGCACCCGCGCCCGCCCTGCTATCACGACTGGATCCGGTTGGTGCTCGGTACAGAGGTGCTGATCGGTAGTCGGGTGTCGTGTTTCGAGTTCGCCGCCGTGCCCTCCTTCGGAGGATTAATGTGCTGCCGGCTTATGAATATCGCGATGTACAGGCCTTTTCGCCATTCATGATGCCCGCGCGGAAGGCATCGATGCGGGAGAAACCACTGCGCACCGTCTGGCCTTGTGCATCGCTGGCCGCCAGGCCGTCGGTGAGCAAACCAGAGACTGCCTCGTCGAGATCGCCTGCGGACAGCCGAATATCGCCTTGCTCAGCCGGCCGCTCTGATTCGGCGAGTTTGCCGGTGACCACTCCGGATAGGCAGGCTGCGCGCAGGCCGGTTTTGGCGCCGACCAGACCCTGGCCGCGACTGTGCTGGACGGCCAGAGTGTATCGAGAGATGAACACGATATAACCGTTGTAGTCGCCGGTCACCTTGACCGGTAGTGGATCGTTGTCGTTGACGGAACTGCTTCTTTCGGCGAGGCCAGGTATGTCTATGACGATCGTGTTCTCGGCTGGGCAATACGAGACCGGTTCGGTAACCGCACCATCGCTGCACTCGAGGGTCGTCCGGGAGTAGTCGTAGGCTGGTGCATCTGTGATCGGCAGAATAGCTTCGAGCGCCTTGGTGAGCTCGACCAAGGATTCTTTCGTTATGGGATGCTCGCCGCGCCCTTCGTCGTTACCGAAACTCCGCGGCAGGCCATCGCGGCGCTGGTCGATTTCCTCCGCGTTGATTCCTTTGCATCCCTTGGGACCGTTGGTGAAACCGATCTGCACCGCAGTGACGCGTTCGAAAGCGGAGCCGTGCACACTTTCCGGGTCGTCGGGATCGGAGTCGCGGATAGCGACGGTGGCGGCGAGTACCGAATTGAGGCCATCAGAGGTGTTGATTGTGAAGTGTGCGGCCTTGTTCTCAGCGACATGGCGGATGAACGCTCCCGCGAAGCAGTCGGCCTGTTGCTCTTTGACGATCACCGGATCTTTCGATCCGACGATCTCGGCTATGGTCTGTACGGCGTGGCCGTACTCGTGCGCGAGCACCATCACCACGGCCATCTTCCCGAAAGTCCGTTCCACGGCGGGAAGCAGCACCGAGCGATCCCATCCGATAGAATTGTCCAGTCGGCAGTAGGCGGCGTTCACCAGGTGATAGGTGCTTTCCTCGCAGAATTCGACCGCTTCGCTGCGAGGGGCTTTCGCATTCCAGGACACCAACTTCTCGACTGGCTCGAACTCGCCCTGGAATCCCTTGTCGAACTCACCGTGCCAATACGTCTGGATGTCGTCGATGGCATTGAGCACCAGTGTGTCGATCGTGCCGCCATCACTGTTGACGGCGGTGAGTGTGCTGTCCGGGACGTCGATTCGTGGTCCGTTCGGTCCGCTCGTAGTGGGCAGGCCCGCAACTTTGAACGGATCGTCGTAGATGGAGACCGCTCTGCCGTCTACCAGCTTGGTACAACCTCCGGCCAGCATCAGAACTCCCACCAGTGCCGTAATGAGTACGGTTGTCTCGACTCTCGGCATGGCTCCCCTCATCAGCCGGTATTGCAGGAACATCGGTTGCCGGACCGGGGGTACGGCGTATCGGACGCACCGTTGATGCCCGAACGATGGAATAATATCCGCCGCATATCTTTATCGGGGTGCAGTACGATGTCCGCACCGTCGCCTCCCCGGCGGTCAGCCCGAGTGCGCCTCAGTAGCAGTTGGAGCTGCCCACCGGCGATGGTGAGACCCAGCGGATTCCAGTAGTGCCGATTCTCGGCGCTTGCTTCATGGAGTCCATGCTCACGGTGCCCGTTATCGTCTCCCCCGCCGATCGCGACCGAAGACGTCGGCGGTGTGATGTGCTCTGAAGGGGCGACAGCCGCCTCGGCACGCAAGGGGTGACGATCGGGGTCGGACCACGACGGTGGGCATCTCGGTCGCAGACCGGGCACACTGATGCCTGTGACGGTGCGAGTAGGGGCAGTACATCTCGGTGGGGATGTGATGTCTGTGGCCGCGGGCGGCGAGGGTATTCCCGTCCGTCCGGTACAGGTGGAGGGCATGTGGACGCCGCCGGCGTATCTGCTGGCGGATTCGTCTGGCAGGCTGCACACAGCAGGTGTGGAACGCAACAGACCCGATTTGGGGATGGCGATCGCCGACGTGCGTGACATCCTCGGGCATCCGCAGATCATGGTCGCGGGAGCAACGTGGCCGGCAGAACTGGTGTTCCGCGCGCGGATGTACAACCCGCTCGCGGAGATCGGCAAATATGTGCGTGGTAAACCGGACCTGGTGGCGTTGCCTTTTCCGGACGGCTGGCCGGATGAGAAGGTGGAGATCTACGCCGCCATGGTGGAACAACTCGGCGTCATCGTCGAGCCGCTACCGGAGAGCGTCGCACTGTCGGGCTACGTTCGCGCGCTCGGACTGGTGCGTTCGCCGGATTCGGCCGAGGCGCACAATATCGGCGCGACCGGCGTGTATTCCGATGGCCGCAGCATGCTGGTAGTCGCGGTGCACGGCGATGACGAGCAGCCCACCGAGTCGATCGACGTCCCGGTCGATGCGGAGGCCATGCGCGATGCTCGATCCGCGGATGATGTGGTGATCGAGGTGATGGCGGCGGCTCGTTCGATCGGCGCGGATACCTCGACTGTCCTGCTGTCGGGTAATGTGCGTTTCAATGACGCGCTGCGTTTGGCCTTCCAGAATCACCTCGGGCACCGATTGCGGGTGGCCGATCATCCGATGCACGCGCTCGTGCTGGGCGCCGTGCACCTACTGGTGAGCGACATCGAGACGAGTGAGCCGGAGCCTGTGGGCCGGCTCTCCGAAGCTGCGCCCGCCGTGCCGCATCCGGTGGACGCCGTGCAACGGGAATATCCACCGCGGCAAGCCACCCATCGGCAGACAGATGCGGCGAGGCAACAACCGGACACCGGGTCACACCGTGGGGAGCAGCCGCAGTCTCGGCCCGCCCCGGACGTTCAGAGCTACCCTATCTCGCGTGACGAGGCGACGGCAGGGACCGGACGTGCCGAGGCTCCGCACGGTCTTCCGCCGAACCTCGCCGATGTGGGCGCCCGTTTCACCCGGCCACCTGGTGTTCCGGACAATCCACGCAATAGTGTGTTCGAGCATCCGCAGGGCGACCTGGTAGGTTCGCCACCGGGGCCGTCTCATGGCGGATTTGTGCCGCCGGGAAGCGCACGATCCCCCGATCCGGGAATATCCGAACAACGCGGGCCGCGTCATAGTGAGCAGACGCTTCGGCGTCAGGGCACAGGACGGGAACCAGATGCGGAATCCAGTGATGTCGAAGGTTCACCCCGCAAGGGCAAACTTTGGAACAAGATGAAGGGCAACCTGTTCGGAATCACCCCCATAGCAGGTGCGTTGGCGCTGACCATAGCCGCGATCGGGACTGGCGATGATCGGGTCGAGCCGACTGCGCAAGCGACCCGTTCCGGCTTGGGTGTGAGCACAGCGGAGCTGGTCGTGTGCCCGCTCACCCCTTACGTCATCAACCGGTTCGAGCCGGGAATCGCCACCGCCAGAGGGGGCGATCAGGTCGGTGGCGGCAATGCGCAGACGGACTGCGGTCGGGCAGGCGTGGACACGTTGCACTACCTGGTTCCAGGGCCGCCTGGCGCCATCGACTTGGGGCCTCCGATCGCGATCTGATGTGATTTCCGTCGGGTGGTGTCGCACTGGTATTGTCGATCGCTGGTGTGTGGAATGACCGGTCGATCCTTGGTCGGTTGTACGCCGAGTCCCGGGTCTCCACCGGCCGCCGGGAACAGCTCGACCACACGCTCGGCTGGCAACACCGACGACAGACAGGGAAGCACTGTGCCTACGTACAGCCCCAAGGCAGGTGACGTGACCCGGCAGTGGTACGTCATCGATGCCACTGACGTAGTGCTCGGCCGTCTCGCCGTTCAGGCAGCGAATTTGCTGCGCGGCAAGACGAAGCCGACCTACGCTCCGAATGTCGATGGTGGCGATTTCGTCATCATCATCAACGCCGACAAAGTCGCCATCAGCGGCAACAAACAGCAGGACAAGCTGATCCATCACCACTCAGGGTATCCAGGCGGACTCAAGTCGCGGACCGTCGGTGAGGTGCTGGCAACTCGTCCCGATCGGCTCGTGGAGAAGGCCGTCAAGGGCATGATCCCGAAGAACAAGCTCGGCAATGCGATCGCGGGCAAGCTGAAGGTCTACGCGGGCCCGACGCATCCGCATGCCGCTCAGCAGCCCATTCCGTTCGAGATCAAGCAGGTGGCCCAGTGACCGCTCCTGAGGAATTCAACGAGAACTACGTCGAGGAATTCGACACTGCTGAGGTTGTCGAAGACGGCGCGGGCTACGAGGAGGCCGAGGTCTCGGCATCCTACGGGCCGGTCGTGATAGACCGTCCGGTGCAGACTGTCGGCCGCCGGAAGGAGGCAGTCGTTCGCGTCCGGCTGTTGCCGGGCACCGGCAATTTCGTGCTCAACGGTCGCACCATCGAGGACTATTTTCCGAACAAGGTGCATCAGCAGCTGGTCAAGTCGCCGCTGGTAACCGTCGAGCGCACCGAGTCCTTCGACGTGCACGCCCGTCTGGTCGGTGGCGGTCCGTCGGGGCAGGCGGGTGCGTTGAGGCTGGCCATCGCTCGTGCGTTGATCGAGGTCACCCCGGAGGATCGCCCTGCTTTGAAGCGGGCGGGCTTCCTGACTCGCGACCCGCGTGCTACTGAGCGCAAGAAGTACGGCTTGAAGAAGGCGCGTAAGGCACCGCAGTACTCGAAGCGCTGATTTCGGCATCGACCACTGTCCGTATCCGGCACCGAGGCGTCGGATACGGGCGGACGGGCCCGGAGGTGGTTGTATCCGGCACGGTACGACCGACGCAGCGCCTGGACGAGAGCAGGCTTCCAGTCCATGGCTGGGCCTGCTCTCGTGCTGTATGAACGTGTGGCGTTCGCAGGGTCCTTCATGACTGAACAGGCCGCCGCCTCCTGGCCTGTCGCTCACACCGCAGATCCACCAATGAGGGGCTAGGTATGGGACGGTTGTTCGGCACCGACGGGGTCCGCGGGATTGCCAATGAATCGTTGAGTCCGGAACTCGCGCTGCGTATCTCGGGTGCGGCCGCGCAGATCCTGAGTCGTGGGAACCGAGCGCTCGCGTTGGTCGGCCGCGACCCACGGGCCAGTGGCGAGATGCTGGAGGCCGCCGTAACCGCGGGACTGACCGCCGCGGGTGTGGATGTGCTTTCGGTGGGGGTGTTGCCTACGCCTGCCGTGGCCTATCTCACCGGCTTGTACGACGCGTCTTTCGGCGTCATGATCTCCGCCTCGCACAATCCCATGCCGGACAATGGGATCAAGATCTTCGCTGCGGGCGGACACAAACTCGACGACACGGTCGAAGATCGGATAGAGGCGCTCATCGCCGCTGATACACCTCTGCGCCCCACTGGTGCGGGTATCGGACGGGTACGCAGTGCTGCGGGTGCGCGTGATGACGGGCTGGTCGTTCCGGATCAGTACAGTCTCACCGGCACCCATGAGCGTTATGTGGAGCACTTGGTCGAGGCGACCGGGCAGGACCTGTCCGGGCTGACCGTTGTGGTCGACTGCGCGCACGGTGCAGCCGCGGAAGTGGGGCCCTCGGCATATCGGGAAGCCGGCGCGACGGTGATCGCCATCAACGCTGAGCCGGATGGGTTGAATATCAACGACGGCTGTGGCTCGACCCATATGGAACAGGTTCGCGCCGCGGTGTTGGAGCACGGCGCGGACCTGGGGCTTGCACACGATGGTGACGCCGACCGCTGTCTGGCTGTTACCGCCGATGGCATTCTCGTCGATGGTGACGCGATCATGGCGATTTTGGCCCTCGGTATGCGCGAGGCGGGTGAGCTGGCCGATGACACTCTGGTAGCCACGGTGATGAGCAACCTGGGCCTACACATCGCTATGCGTGCGGTTGGAATCACCGTACGCACCGCTGCCGTCGGCGATCGTTATGTGCTGGAGGAGTTGCGGCGCGGTGGCTTCACCCTGGGCGGCGAGCAGTCGGGACACGTGGTGCTCCCACGTTACGGCACTACCGGTGACGGCATTCTGACCGGACTACGCCTGATGGCCCGGATGGCGCAGTCCGGGCGCACGCTGGCTGATCTGGCCGGCGTATTACAGACTGTGCCGCAAGTTCTGGTGAACGTGCCGGTCGCCGACAAGTCTCTGGTGGCGTGCGCGCCCGAGGTGCGAGAAGCGGTGCTGGAGGCGGAGCGGGTCCTCGGGGACTGCGGACGAGTCCTGCTGCGGCCGAGTGGAACCGAGCAACTAGTGCGGGTGATGGTCGAGGCCACCGACCCGGTGCAGGCACGGCAATTGGCGGATGGACTGGCTGAGCGGGTCGCCTCGGTCTGAGTCGGCTCGCGGTGAGGGATTCGAGGATGGTCTCGTCGGACACCCGCTGCGGCTCATGGGCCGGATAGTCGACTGCCGCGTCCGGTGAGCTGAGCAATGGTACTGCCCGTCGAGGCGTGCCGCTCGGCGAGCATGTGCGGCAGCGTCGACTTGCCTGTGCCGTTCACGCCGTCTGGTCTGAATCACGTCATCAAGAGCCGGGGTCGGATCGAGATCGTCGAACAGCGTGCGCTCGTCGTGACCAGCCGCGAGGCTGCGGGCATGCGGAGTGGTGCTCACCAGCGCGAGTCTGCTGTGTTCGGGGCTGTGCCCTGAGTTCGACCCCGGAAGAAATCAGGGTCGATATCGCCCGTCGGACCGATGGTGGAGCGCGCGATGAAGGGCACAGTGAATGTTGTTGCGAGCACCGCAGGAGAGAGAAGAGTACATGACCGCCCCCAATCGCCGTTTCACTCGTTCTACCCGGGATAAATGGATCGCAGGCGTCTGCGGTGGCATTGCCGAGTATTTCGGCTGGAATGCCACTGTTGTTCGGCTGCTGTTCGTGGTTTCGTGTCTACTGCCTGGTCCGCAGTTCGTCATCTACTTGGTGTTGTGGTTGCTGATGCCGAAGAAGTGAGCTGAGGCTGCGACTGGCTACACAGGATGACACGATGGTGTGGCGCCGTTCGTGCGGCGCTGCACCACCGCACGAGTTCCCTCGAGGAGGAGTCATGGTCAGCTCGGACGAACTCTCAGGTCTGGGTATGCCGGACATCGATACGTCCTCGCCGCTCGGCGGCTTGGGCGAGATCGAATTACATCACCCCACCCAGGACATCGATGGTGACGGCATCCTCGACTCCACCACTACCACCAGCGACGAGTCGATGCAGGTATGGACTGATTACGATCACGACGGTCTAGCCGACCACGTCACTGTCGTGGAAGAAGACGGCGACTACGCGGCGTGGGAGTTTCACCGTTACCCCGATGGCACCTCGGAATGGGTCCGAACTGATCAGGGCAGGATCGGTAACTGATCGAACTCGGCGGTCGTTACAGATCAGGATCGCGGTAGTAGCCCGTCCGGAGTCGCACAGGAGTTCTGCGCTGGTTGTGGCAGTCGGGCTCGGACAGTAGATTGTGCGGGTATCGAGTTGGTTTCGGGGGAAACAAGTGTCGGCGTGCTGTGTCGAAGGGCCTATGGCGATACTTCAATGCTAAGGGAATTCGGCGCTCGGCGAGTCGGTGCTATGAGGACGGAGGGGAGTACGTGGGCGGATCGGAAATGGTCGGGGTAAGGACAGGGGAACTCGGCGCACTGGGTAGCAATTACCGCATATCCGCGGAAGCCATTCGCGACCAGGCCGAACGAGTTTCCGAGCATACGTTCGGCGATGGACGCACAGCGGGGAGGAACTACGTGCGGCAGGGTATCGCTGTGCATCAGGGGTTGGAGCGCATCAGTGCGTGGCTGCGGGATTGGAGCGACGCCACCACCACGACCGCGGATGCGCTC
This sequence comes from Nocardia sp. TBRC8007, assembly GCF_056629435.1. Classification (NCBI taxonomy): domain Bacteria; kingdom Bacillati; phylum Actinomycetota; class Actinomycetes; order Mycobacteriales; family Nocardiaceae; genus Nocardia; species Nocardia sp. TBRC8007. Next base: position 22,387 of record NZ_JBWSOR010000025.1, read on the forward strand.
GGTGCCGCGGTCGTGGCCTACGCGGAGACCGATCGGCGGCGCGCCGCGCAGACAGACGCGATGTGACAGCGCCGAATGACATGTGTTTTCACTGACGGCGCCGCATATTCGAGGAGTCGGGACTATGGCCGTTTCCTGGCAAGGTAAGGCGATCGACGCCATCCTGGATGAAGGCAGCTACGGGCTGCAGTATTGGATAGCATTCATGCCGCTGTACGAAGCGGCATTCGGCGGTAATGGCGGTCGGGGGGTTCTCGGCAAGCTACTGGCGATGTACGACGAGCAGCGCGGAATTCTGGTGGAACAGCTGGAGCGGACAGGTGAGGTGCTGAAAACCGCACTGGCCACGGTGGACAGCGAGTGGAATGCGCAACGGAATTACACCGGTCAGCTGCCAGCCCTGTGGCAAGGACAGGCAGCCGCTACCGCGCTCGATATGCTGACTGAGCAGTCCGTCCTGGCGGACGAGGATCGGCGGCATACGCAGGAGGTATTGCGGACGATCGACCCGATGGTGGATTCGTTGCGCAGATCGGCAGGCACCAAAGCCGATGCCGTTCTCGGGCTACTAGAGAATTCCGGCAATGGCAGCAGGGTCGTGAAGATCGACGGTAAAACGCCAGAAGATGTGAAAGTCATTGTCGAGGTGCACAATGCGCACGAGTGGATAAGTGGGGACCAGGTGCGTGCACTTGGCCGGATCTTCCCAGAGCTCGATGTACCCGCTTATCGGACCAGGAGAAACCAAGAGTTGACCGGTGCGTATGGCGAAAAGATCCGCTATACCGTCCAGGGTTGGTTGGATCTCTTCAAGCGGGACTTCGACGCCAAACTGTCGCGCTACGTCGACATCTGCGAATACACCGATACGCACTTCGAGCTGCAATACCAGAATCTTGTCGGCGCGCTGGCGGCGATACCCGAGCGCTCGTACCCACGCCCGGAAGGGGCAACGCCATCGACTCCGGGTGAGCAGAACCGGCCTGTTCCTTACCCATCGTCAGGTTCTCCCGGTATGCCGCCGCCCTCCACCGCAACGGCGGGAACCGTATCCAGCACAGTTTCGCCGAGTGTGGCTCCTGGACCGATGAATGCTGGACCGATGAGTGCGGGGCCGATTCCAGGTGGCGTGTCGCCGGGGATGATGAGTACCGCATCGGTGATACCGAACACGCAAATTCCTCCAGTACCACCTGTTTCAGTGCCGCGGCAGTCGACAGTTCTGGCCTCGCTCGGTCAGGTGGCGAAGGAGTTGCCCCCGCTGGCAACAGGTCTCGTTAGATCGGTCGATCAAGGCATCACCGAGTTGAGCGGAACAGTCAAGGGCGGAGTCGATGAAGCGATCGAAAAGCTCACGGTGGGAAGTGGCCCGGAGAGTGCCGATACATCTGGTATCGCGAAGGAGCAGGACGAGACCGCCGTACCGAAGGAAGAGTTCGGCAAAGCGAAGTTCGACATCGCTGGAAAACACCTGACGTTCGAGATGGGGCCGGACGGCCGGTTGAAACTCCTACTATCCGACTCGTCGGGCGAACAACAGGAGTTCCGTCTCGGATTGGATGAGCATGGAATGCCGTTCATCTCGCGGAAGGAACCTGAAGAGCCCGAACCTCCCATAGCCCCCCCTGTTCCTGAGGTGTCGGGCGGGGGTGGGTCGGTGGGTACCGACTCTGTTCCTGGGGTTTCGGATAAGGGCAAGCCAGTCGATCAGTGCCCGGCTCCTGACCCGGACACGCCGATCGGACCTCCGTCGGCCGCTCGCAGCGAGAACGACGGCGAGCATCGACCGAAACCGATACCTGAGCCGAGTGCTGAGGAATCAGAGATCCCCTTCGACACCGGTGCGGAATTGGCTGAGGCCGGACCGCTATGAGCCGGGATACCGTCGGTGCGGCGATGCAGGGTGAATGAGGAGCCGACGCATGGTGAACTACGCCGAGGAGGCGAGGCGACTCGCCGAAGAAAACTATCGCCGAATGGCGATTCTGATCGAGGAGATCGAGGAGATCAATGAGCGGACCGCGGCGGCGGGCCGCGCATTCGCCGACAACCTGGCAGCCGACATGAACCAGCTCCGGATGGCGCATGCCGCCGAGTCGGCGCAGGGCCGCGTCCGGGAAGAGGACGCCGAGGAAGGGGCGAAGCGGTCGCCCGCGGCCGAGGTGCGAGGGTACAGCGAGGCCGTCGCTCGGTCGATGGCTGCTCGAAAGGCTGGTCAGACGGTCACGCCGATCGATGAGGAGGACGAAGAGGCGAAGTTCTATCAGCGGGCGAGCTGGCTGATCTGAGCCTCCCTCGGGTGAACGAGGGTCTGCTATCGGCGCAGGAGCGTGACCAGTTGGCCGAGTTTCGGCTTCTGCGGTTCTTCCTCGCGGGGTGCCGTGGGGTCGATAACCGTAGTGTGTGGAATGAACGCTTCGGGATCGGTGAAAGGGCGATAGGTTTTGTCGTCGGCCAGGGTGGCGAGCAGGTAGCCGGTCAGTAGCGCGTAGGTGAGACGGGCGGACTTGGCTTCGTGTCTACTCGCCCCCGCCGCGGCTAGAACACGGCGACCTTCGATGATTCCGTTGCGCGAGGTGTGGTCGAGGGCGCGTAGGAGCGCGCGGTCGCCCCAAGCGGTGGCCAGCGGGATGGCGTTGGACCCGATCGAGGTCATATCGGTTGCTCCGGCCAGGATCAACGCCGGAATATCGAGCTCGGGCGCGATCTGTTCGGCATTCGGCGCTGTTGGCGCCGGGAACAGCACCGCGATAGTGGCGACTTCGCGCTGTCCGGCGGCAATGACCGCGGCACCTGCGCCCATGCCGTGCCCGGCCAGGGCAAGGCGGTCGGGATGCACACTGATCTCTCCGTCCCCTAACCGCACGCCGGTGCAGATATCGAGCGTGGTGAGCAAATCGGTGGCCAGCCCTAGATGTGAGGGGATCGGTCCGCGCTCGGTATCCGGAGCACCGGTCACAATGCCCCACGAAGCGAGGTGCTCCAGCAGGCCGCGGTAGCGTTCGGCACTGGTCAGCCACCCGTGGCCGAACGCGATGGCGGGAAGATTCCGGCCCGACTCGGGTGTGAACACCACCCCTGGCTGGCCGGCGATGGCCAGATTACCGCGCAACACGCGATGTGGACCCCGGCTGGTCAGGGTGCTCAGTAGCGATTTCACAGACACTGACACGACGTGAACGTTATCCGATAAGTAGGGTGTGGAGCCATGTGCGGAATCGTGGGGTACGTCGGGTACCGAGACGCGTTAGGCGTCGTCGTCGACGCATTGCGCCGCATGGAATATCGCGGCTATGACTCAGCGGGCGTCGCGATCTTGAACGGCGCGGGTGGGCTGGCGGTGGAACGCAAGGCCGGTCGTCTGGCCAATCTGGAGTCCGAGCTGTCGGAAATCGGGATCGACCGGTTCGCAGGCACTACAGGTATCGGGCATACCCGCTGGGCCACTCATGGCGCGCCGACCGACCGCAACGCGCACCCGCATCGCGACGACAGCGACAAAGTCGCGGTAGTGCACAACGGCATCATCGAGAATTTCGCTCCGTTGCGTCGTGAGCTGGAGACTGCTGGGGTGGAGTTGCGCAGTGACACCGACACCGAGGTCGCTGTGCATCTGGTGGCCCGTGCCTACGCGGATGGCCCGTCCGCCGGCGACTTCGCGGCGAGCGCGCTGGCCGTGCTGCGCCGTTTGGAGGGAGCGTTCACCCTGGTCTTCACACATGCCGACCACCCGGACATAATTGTGGCCGCACGTCGCTCCACGCCCTTGGTCGTGGGTGTCGGCAAAGGAGAGATGTTCATCGCCTCGGATGTCACGGCATTCATCGAGCACACTCGCGAGGCGGTCGAGCTCGGCCAGGACCAAGCCGTCGTGATCACGTCGGACAGCTATCGGGTCACCGATTTCGTCGGGTCGGACGTCAGTGCGCGTACTCGTCCGTTCACCATCGACTGGGACCTGGCCGCAGCCGAGAAGGGCGGTCACGATTACTTCATGCTCAAGGAGATCGAAGAGCAGCCTGCCGCGGTCGCGGACACTCTGATCGGGCATTTCAGCACAGATCGGGACGGTGCGGGCCGGATCGTGCTGGACGAACAGCGCCTCGCCGACCAAGAGTTGCGCGATGTGGACAAGGTGTTCGTCGTCGCATGCGGCAGTGCCTATCACTCCGGTCTGCTGGCCAAGTACGTTATCGAACACTGGACCAGGTTGCCGGTCGAGGTCGAGTTGGCCAGCGAATTCCGCTACCGCGACCCCGTGCTGGACCGCTCCACTCTGGTCGTGGCGATCTCCCAGTCCGGCGAGACTGCCGACACTCTGGAGGCGGTACGCCACGCCAAGGAGCAGAAAGCGCGCGTCCTCGCCATCTGCAACACCAACGGGGCACAGATTCCCCGTGAATCCGACGCAGTGCTCTATACCAGGGCCGGACCGGAAATCGGTGTCGCCTCGACCAAGGCGTTCCTGGCTCAGGTGACCGCGAATTATCTGGTCGGGCTGGCCTTGGCGCAGGCGCGCGGAACCAAGTACCCGGACGAGGTCGCGCGCGAGTTCGCCGAGCTGGAGGCAATGCCACAGCTGGTGGAACGGGTGCTGGAGACCGCGCCACAGATGCGTGCCATCGCCCGCGAACTCGCGCATGTGCCGACCGTGCTGTTCCTGGGGCGGCATGTTGGATATCCGGTAGCGCTGGAAGGCGCGCTCAAGCTCAAGGAGCTGGCCTATATGCATGCCGAGGGTTTCGCGGCAGGTGAGCTCAAGCATGGCCCGATCGCGCTGATCGAGGACGGGCTTCCGGTGATTGTGGTGATGCCTCCCCCGAAAGGACGCGCGGTGTTGCACTCGAAGCTGCTGAGCAATATCCGGGAGATTCAGGCCCGGGGTGCGCGCACCATCGTGATCGCCGAGGAAGGTGACGACACAGTCCGCCCATTCGCCGACGATCTCATCGAGATTCCCAGCTCGCCGACGCTGTTCCAACCGCTGTTGTCGACTGTTCCGCTGCAGATCTTCGCCGCGGAAGTAGCCCAGGTCCGTGGCTACGATGTCGACAAGCCGCGGAATCTGGCGAAGTCCGTCACGGTTGAATAGAACGACAGCCGCGGACCCGTGCGGGCGCGGCTGTCACCGGATACCAGCGACTCCGGCTGCGTGGTATCGGCCGACCGGGGAACTCTTACTCGACGGTGATCGACCCGCGCATCTGTGGGTGCAGTGAACAGAGATAGCGGTATGTGCCCGGGGCGATGAAAGTGTGGCTCCACTCGCCCTTGTCGACGATGGGGCTGTTGATGCTCATGGCCTTGTCTCCGATCCCCTGCACCGTATGCGGAACCTTATCGTCGAATTTCCAGGTGACCGTATCGCCGGCTTTGATGGTCACCTCGGCTGGGGAGAATGTCATGTTGTCGACAAGGACAGTAACCGTGGCTGGTTCGCGCTCGCCGGTCTGCTGGGCGAGGGTGGTCGTCGGGCGGGCCGATTGTGCCGGGGAGCTGCCCGACGAGCCGGTTTCGGCACTGCTACATCCGGATAGCAGCGCACTCGAGATGGTGATTCCCATAACAATCCGGATGGCTCTCGTGCGGCGGCGGGCGCTTGACATGATGACCAAGCGTAATAGACCACATCCGCAGCAAACCACACCGACAGAGGAGTGTCGATGTCCACGCAGCAGGGCTATTTCACCGTTGATGAGGTGCGCGCGGCGGAGGCCGAGCTGTTCACCCGGGTTCCGGAAGGAGTGCCCATGCGGCGCGCTGCGCACGGTTTGGCGACCGTGGTAGCGGGTGAGCTCGCACAGCGCACCGGGGGTATCGCGGGGCGCGCGGTGACCTTGCTGGTCGGATCGGGTGACAATGGGGGTGACGCGCTTTGGGCCGGTGCGCAGCTGCGCCGCCGCGGTGTCGCGGTGACCGCAGTGCTATTACAACCAGAGCGTGCGCATGCGAAAGGGCTTGCCGCACTGCGTAAGGCAGGTGGCCGGGTCAGCGATCAGGTCGGCCGCCCCGACGTGGTGATCGATGGCATCGTCGGCCTTTCCGGCCGTGGTCCGCTGCGCCCGCGCGCCGCGGAACTCGTCGCGGCGCTCGATGCTCCGATCGTCGCTGCCGACCTGCCCAGCGGCGCCGACCCGGATACCGGTGCGTTAGAAGGCCCTGCCGTCCGCGCGGATGTCACGGTCGCCTTCGGTGCACGCAAACCGGTGCACGCTCTCGCTGCTGCCCAGTGCGGCCGAATCGAGCTGGTCCCCATTGGTTTACGCCTTCCGGAACCAGGTCTCGTCGCGTTGGAGCCCGCTTTGATCGGTGCGGGCTGGCCGATCCCGGGGGCGACCGACGACAAATACACCGGGGGCGTCACTGGCATATGTGCCGGTAGTGCCAGATATCCAGGTGCCGCGGTGTTGTGCGTAGGCGCCGCCGTCGCCGCGACCTCGGGCATGGTGCGCTATGCCGGAACTGCGGCGGGCGAGGTGTTGCACCATCTTCCGGAAGTGATCGCCACCCAGCGGCTTGCTGATGCCGGGAGAGTTCAGTCCTGGGTTTTCGGTCCTGGTGCGGGCACCGATGCGGCCGCCGGGCAATGTCTCGCAGACATTTTGGCGACTGACCTCCCTGTTGTCGTCGACGCTGACGGACTCACCATGCTTGCCACTACGCCCGAGTTGGTGCGTGAGCGCATCGCTCCGACCGTTCTGACGCCACACGCGGGTGAGTTCGCTCGCCTCACCGGCCGCGGGGTCGGCGCAGATCGGGTGGCTGCCGTCCGCGATCTCGCTGACTCTTGGCAAGTGACCGTGTTGTTGAAGGGCCGCGCAACACTGGTGGCCGCACCGGGCCGTCCGGTTATGGTCAATGAGGCCGGCGGTTCTTGGGCCGCTACTGCCGGTACGGGTGATGTGCTCTCCGGCATCATCGGGGCGCTGCTCGCAACAGGAAGAGATCCCGGATGGTCCGCGTCCGCGGCTGCTCGCGTGCATGCGCTGGCCGCCGACCTCGCCGCCCATGACGACGCACCTGCCGGAGCACCCATCTCGGCTGGTCGACTGTCGACGCATATTTCTCCTGCTATCGGGGTGCTCCGGCGCCTCGCGTATCCATGCTGACCGCACCGAAACGCACCGACTGGGCAGTCAGTCATTCGAGCACGGCGCCGTGTGCCTCGGTGGCCGGGCTGCCCGTACGGGTGGTCGCGCGGATCGCAGATATTGTTCCGCGGAGGGGGGTCGGCTCCGTGACGGGCATCCGGGTAATACGCTCGCGGCATCTTCGACTCGAATGGCAGGATCGGTAACCGTGAACGCGCAAGTGGAAACGGTCATCGATCTGGATGCCATTGCCCACAACGTGCGGATCCTGCGGGAATACGCGGGGAATGCCGGGTTGATGGCGGTAGTGAAGGGCGACGGCTACAATCACGGCGCGGTGGAAGTGGGCCGGACGGCGCTGGCCGCGGGGGCAGCCGAGCTGGGTGTCACCACCGTGGCGGAGGCGTTGCAATTGCGCGCCGCTGGGATCGCCGCGCCGATCTTGTGCTGGCTCAACAATGCCGAAACGAACTTCGCGGCCGCGGTAGTCGCCGACATCGAGATCGCCGTCTCCTCATCGGCCCAGCTGCGTGCGGTGGAGGCGGCAGCGCGGCAGACCGGCCGCACCGCGACCGTCGCGGTGAAAGTGGACACCGGTCTGAACCGCAACGGTGTGTCCAAGGTCGAATACGCGCAGGTGCTGACGACGTTAAGGGCTCTGGTCGACGAGCAGGTGGTGTATTTGCGTGCGATCTTTTCCCATCTCGCGCATGCCGACGAACCGGAAAACTCCAACAACGATATGCAACGCGCCCAGTTCTTGGATGCGATCGCCTTGGCCAAGGAACATGGCTTGGCACCTGAGCTGGTGCACATGGCCAATTCGGCCGCCACTCTGACCCGCCCGGATCTGGCTTTCGACTTGGTGCGGCCAGGCATTGCTGTGTACGGCCTCTCCCCGATACCGGGTAATGACTTCGGCCTGCGGCCTGCGATGACCTTCCAGGCCCGAGTTGCCCTGGTCAAGCAGGTGGCAGCGGGGGAGGGGGTCTCCTACGCACACCAATGGGTCGCATCGCGCGACACCACTGTCGCGCTGATCCCCGCAGGCTACGCCGACGGTGTGTTCCGCGGTCTGAGCGGACGATTCGATGTCTGGCTCGGTGGTGCCAGGCGCAGGAACATCGGCCGGGTATGCATGGACCAGTTCATCGTGGACCTGGAGGACAACGTGGCGGGTGTTCAAGAAGGTGACACCACCGTTCTTTTCGGTGTGCGACCGAGTGCTCAGGAGTGGGCTGACTTGCTCGACACTATCCACTATGAAGTAGTGTGCGCGCCGCGCGGCCGTGTCGCTCGGCGTTACATCGGCGGTGCCCGATGATCAGCCTGCGAACGACACCGTCGTGTGCCGGTGCGGACTATAGAGGCCTTGCCGGTGTGCGGTATCCGGACGTCATCGATGCCGCGACGAAACAATTGCCGGCCCAGGCAGGTGCGACTCGACCGGCGATATGCAGGGCTTCGGAGGTGACCGGTGACTGAACGACGGCAACGGATTCTGCCCACAGTCGCCGATACCGAGGCACTTGGTCGCGAACTGGCCACCGACCTGCGTGCCGGTGACCTGGTAGTGCTCGACGGCCCACTCGGCGCGGGCAAGACCGCGCTCACTCGGGGTATCGCCGAGGGGCTCGGCGTGCAGGGCCGGGTCAGCTCACCGACCTTCATCATCGCCCGTCAGCATCGTGCCGGGCGCCGTGCGGGCGCGCCGCCGGTGTCGATGGTGCATGTGGACGCTTATCGGCTCGGTGGCGATCTGGATGAGCTGGACGCGCTGGACCTGGACACCGATCTGCAGCAGGCAGTAGTCGTGGTGGAATGGGGCCGCGGGGTGGTGGAGCACCTCACGGAGCGGCACCTGCGAGTGCTGTTGTCCCGCGAGCCGGATTCGGATGTGCGCACCGCTACCTGGGAATGGGTGGATTAGCTATCAGGTAGCTCTGCGTCAGTGGTCGCTACCACCCGGTATCGTTAGGCCAATCATGCTTGTACTAGCCGTCGACACCGCGACACCCGCCGTGACAGCGGGGCTGGTGGATCTGGAACAAGGCGCCGACCTGGCCGATCCTGTCCAGACGTGTACCGTCGCTTCCCGGGTGCGGGTCGACCCCCGTGCCCATGCAGAGGTGCTTACCCCGAAGATTCTCGAATGCCTCGCCGAGGCAGGCTGTTCCAGAACCGATATCGCCGCAGTCGTGGTCGGTGTCGGTCCCGGCCCATTCACTGGCCTGCGCGTCGGCATGGCGACCGCGTCTGCGTTCGGTGACGCGCTCAGCATCCCGGTGTATGGCGTGTGTAGTCTCGACGCGATCGCTGTTGACGCGGCGCTCGATCCTGCCGTGCTCCCCTCGGTCGATCGCCCATCGACCGCCGAATTGCTCGTGGTAACTGACGCGCGCAGGCGAGAGGTGTACTGGGCGCGGTATCGCGCGGGTGTGCGCGTGGCTGGACCTGAGGTAGGTAAACCCACCGACCTCTATGTGGGGCAGGCCACAGCGATCGTCGGCTCCGCTTCGCATGTCGATTTCTTCGATCTGCCCGTGCTCCCGGTAGAAACACCTTCGCCCGCTGGATTGGTACGTGTGGCTGCGGCCGAGCTACTCGCTCGCGCAGTGCCCACTCAGCCGACTCCGATGTATCTACGCAGGCCGGATGCGGTAGAGAACGCCTATCGCAAGCTCGATCGGACAGGAGCGTGACGCCTGTGGCTTTCCGAATCGATTCCATGACGCCTGTCGATATCGCGCGTTGCGTCGAGCTGGAGCAGGTGCTGTTCCCAGAGGATGACCCGTGGGCCGCGGTGGCGTTCCAGTCGGAACTGGCCGGGGCGCACAACCGCTACATCACCGCGCGCGATCACGACGGGTACATGGTCGGCTACGCGGGTATCGCTCTGTTGGGCAATGCTCAGCATCCTGAGGCCGAGGTCCACACCATCGGCGTCGATCCGGGCTGCCAGCGCGCGGGCATCGGGACCTTGCTGCTCGAAGCATTGCTCGTGGAGGCGGACGAGCGCGGTGGGCCGGTGTTCCTCGAGGTCCGCACGGACAACGCGCCCGCGATCGCATTGTATGCCAAACACGGCTTCCACATCATTGGATTGCGCAAGAACTATTACCATCCCAGTGGTGCCGACGCGTACACGATGCGCCGCCCCGCGTTGATCAGCGCGAACCGTGAGAGGTGTGCCGGTAGACCGGACGAGGTGCTGTCGTGATCATCATGGGCATCGAAAGTTCTTGCGACGAAACCGGTGTCGGCATTGTCCGCGCAAATCCCAACGGTACGTGTGAACTGCTCGCGGATGAGGTCGCTTCCAGCGTTGACCAGCATGCGCGTTTCGGGGGTGTCGTACCCGAAATCGCCTCGCGCGCGCATCTCGAGGCGATTGTGCCCGCGATGCGTCGTGCGTTGTCCGCGGCGGACATCGTCAAACCGGATGCGCTGGCGGTGACCATCGGACCTGGTCTGGCCGGTGCGCTGTTGGTTGGCGTCGCCGCGGCGAAAGCATATGCGGCAGCCTGGGATATACCATTCTACGCGCTCAATCATCTCGGCGGGCACGTCGCGGTGGACACTCTCGAACACGGGCCGATGCCGCCGTGCGTGGCACTGCTGGTCTCCGGCGGGCACACTCACCTGTTGCGTGTCATGGATCTGGCGGAGCCGATCGTTGAGCTAGGCAGCACTGTCGACGACGCGGCGGGTGAGGCGTTCGACAAGGTGGCACGGCTGCTCGGGCTGGGCTTTCCTGGTGGCCCCGCACTGGACGCTGCCGCTGCTACCGGTGATCCGCGCGCCATCGCATTCCCCAGGGGCATGACCGGTCCACGTGATTCGCGCTACGACTTCTCTTTTTCGGGGCTCAAGACCGCGGTAGCTCGCTACGTGGAGGCGGCGCAGCGCCAAGGCAGTACTGTGGCGGACCTGCCCCTCTCCGATATCGCGGCGTCATTTCAGGAATCGGTCGCGGATGTGCTCACCATGAAAGCTGTTCGGGCAGCTCAGGATGCTGGTGTCGACACGTTGGTGCTCGGTGGTGGAGCGACTGCCAATTCGCGAATCCGATCGATGGCTGAGGAGCGTTGTGCTGCGGCCGGTTTGACCCTACGTGTGCCCAAGCCTCGGCTGTGTACGGATAACGGCGTGATGATCGCTGCGCTGGGTGCACATGTGATCGTAGGTGGTGCTACACCGTCGCCACTGACGGTCGCCACCGATCCAGGTCTGTCGGTATCGACTAGTCAGGTCTGCTGACGCGTGCCTCAGGACTGGCGATCTCGTGACCGAGTCAGCTCGATGTGGTGAGCATTCCTCTCGACGCCGATCCGGAGTTCGCCCTCGGTGGTAGGGGCGGCGGTGGTGTCGTACTGAGATCGGGCGTCTCGGCTTTTGGCACCGGGTCGGCGGCCCGGCCCTCTGCCTCTGGTGCCGAATCGGCTGGACTGTCCTGCGGGGTAGTCGGATCGCTGAACATCGGGACGAGCAATTCGGGGAACGGGATCGGCGGGATGTTCGGATCAGGGCGCAGTGTGATCCGGGTCGACGTGATCGCCTGTGTGGTCGGTGGAATGCTGCTCCCGCTCTGTGGCGCGCGCGTGCCAGTGATCTGTGTGCTGCCGCTGCCAGTGGTTCGGATGATGTTCTCTCGAGTGCGAACAGCGGTGGGGATTACAGGGGCCGACGGCGAAACCGGCGAAGGTAGCGGGAGAGCGCTGCTCGTGGTGCCCACAGGGGATACCTTGTCGTTCGAGCTCGGTGCGAAGGTCTTCACGCCGTAGCCGACGATCAGGCCGACGACTACGATCGCCCCAACCACCATGCCGAATACTTTGGCGAATGTCTCGATGGGGGCGTCACCATTGCTCGCGCCTACCGGGAGCGCCATTGGCTGCATCGAATCCGCGACCAACGCTGTACCTTTGGCTGTCACGGCCTCCGGGTCGGGCACAGTGAGTACCGGCACGTCCAGTGCGGTGGTTAGGGTACCGATCACCGCGGGAATATTCGCGCCACCACCGATCACCGCGACCGCTTGTGGTGGCTGCGGCACCTTGGCGAACACCGTCGTGACGAAAACCGCCATGGTGCGCAGCAGATCTGCGATCAGTTCCTCGAAGTCGGCTCTGGTCAGCTTCAGTGGCTGTCCGGCGACATGGTCGATCGTGACTGCTGGTGTGATGGACAGGTGTTCTTTGGCCGCGCGGCCCCGGTTGGTCAGCCTGGCACGGTTCGGTCGGGTGCCGCGCCGGGTGGAGTGCAGGTTCACTAAATGGTGATAGATCAGGTCGTCGATGGCCCTACCACTGACGGAAGAGGTGCGATCGGAGCGGATCAGGGAGCCGTCGGTCTGATCGGCGATGGTGACAGTGAGTCCGGTCGCGCCGAGATCGACGATGGCGATCGTGTCGTAGCGAGCGAGCAGGCCCGTGTGCCGCAGATAGGTCAGCGCGGCGGTGCCCTCCGGGACCAGTCTCAATTCACGTTGTCTGCCGGTGGCCGAGCGGATGACCGTAGCCTGCTCTTTGGTGCGGTAGGCGACCGCGACACTGGTGGGTGGACAGTTGGCCACGGACTCGGCATCGTGCTGCGCGTCCGCGAAACGCCTGCCGACCGGAGGAATGATCTCGCGCGGTGTCGAGGTCGGTAGCCGAGTGGTCATCAGCTCGATCGAGGACACCACCAGATCGCCGAGATCGGAGTGGGCCGCATCGGCGGAGACGATGCGGTAGTCGAAACTTTGGGCACCGTTGGACGCGGTGGCGACCAGCGCCGAGCACACGACCTCGGCCCCAGCCGAGATGCCGAGGGATGTTCGCATGTTCACCTCCCTTCGAGCGGATGGTCATGGGGTTGCCGACCATCTCCAATGGACTGTGAGGGGACTGCGCGGATGGCATGCGACCCAGACCGGGAATCGAACCGGCTCCTCATCCGGGTGGGTCGCGAGGACCGGTCATGGATCACGTGGATTCGCTCTCTGATGAAGTTGGTTTCGGGTAGAAGCCTGTGGTGCATGCCTTCGGCTGTGCAGGGGCACCAGGGTGCCTCTGCATGGCTTCGGCTTTGCCGACTCTTGCCGACTGACGGCGGCTTTGCCGACTGCCGGCGGCCTTGCTGACTCTTGCCGATCGACGGCGGCTTTGCCGACTGACGACGAGTGAAGAGGACGAACAGCGACAGTCGTCAATAGTGTCACAATCCGTTATCCGAACGTTACTGTTTTTCGAACTAATCGCCAAGCCGAAGGTGTCGCGGGCGCGCCGAACAAAGTTGGCACCGCCCAACCTTGAGCGCTGGCACTCTCATGTATAGAGTGCTAGTCGGCACTGTGTGTAGTGCTTGTGCCAGCAGATCGACCACTGGGCAGGGATCCCGGCACCCGCGACGACGGGACTATGCGCAGGGTCGGCATCGTGACCGAACCGACGAGTCCGGGACAACAGTCCCGGACGACCGAATCCCCTGAAAGTGGAGGGCTCAACGTGGCGAGCGTGAACATCAAGCCGCTCGAGGACAAGATCCTCGTCCAGGCCAATGAGGCCGAGACGACGACGGCCTCCGGCCTGGTCATTCCCGATACGGCGAAGGAAAAGCCGCAAGAGGGCACTGTTGTCGCCGTCGGTCCTGGCCGGTGGGATGACGAGGGCGAAAAGCGTATCCCGCTGGATGTCCAGGAGGGTGACACCGTCATCTACAGCAAGTACGGCGGCACCGAGATCAAGTACCAGGGCGAGGAATACCTCATCCTGTCGGCGCGCGACGTGCTGGCTGTCGTCACCAAGTAGCCGAATAGGCACTTACGCGTTCCGCCCCGGTGTCTCCGCGACCCGGGGCGGAACGCGTTCCGCACTGACACCCTGGCATAGAGACCCCAGCGGCGTGAGCGATGGGCCCGGAGGCGGTAGCCTGCGTGACCACGAAGGGACCCGGGAGCGCCGCAATCCCATAGCGGCGTGAGCGATGGGCCCGGAGGCGGTAGCCTGCGTGACCACGAAGGGACCCGGGAGCGCCGCAATCCAGTACAGGAGCGAAACCCCATGGCAAAGCAGATCGAGTTCGACGAAACAGCTCGTCGGGCTCTGGAACGCGGTGTCGACAAGCTCGCCGACGCTGTGAAGGTCACCCTCGGCCCACGTGGACTGCACGTCGTGCTGGCGAAGGCGTTCGGCGGCCCTACTGTGACCAACGACGGCGTCACCATCGCGCGTGATATCGAGCTGGAAGATCCGTTCGAGAACCTCGGCGCACAGCTGGTCAAAAGCGTCGCTACCAAGACCAACGACGTCGCGGGTGATGGTACGACCACAGCCACGGTGCTGGCCCAGGCACTGGTTCGCGCGGGACTGAGGAACGTTGCGGCGGGCGCGAATCCGATCGCGATCGGTTCCGGCATCGCCAAGGCCGCAGACATGGTCTCCGAAGAGCTGCTCGCGCTGGCGACTCCGGTCTCTGGTGCGGAGGCCATCGCACAGGTCGCGACGGTGTCCTCGCGTGACGAGGAGATCGGCGAGATGGTCGGTAAAGCGCTGACCACTGTCGGTAAGGATGGTGTCGTTACGGTCGAGGAGTCCTCGACGCTGCACACCGATCTGGTCGTCACCGAAGGCGTGCAGTTCGACAAGGGCTACCTCTCGCCCTACTTCATCACCGATCCCGACCGCCAGCAGGCTATCGTCGAGGATGTATTCGTCTTGCTGCACCGCGAGAAGATCAGCTCGCTGCCGGACTTCTTGCCACTGCTGGAGAAGATTGCCGAGAGCGGCAAGCCAGTGCTGATCATCGCCGAGGATATCGAAGGTGAGGCGCTGTCGACACTGGTGGTCAATGCGATCCGTAAGACGATCAAGGTCGTTGCGGTGAAGGCACCTTTCTTTGGTGATCGCCGTAAGGCATTCCTCGATGATCTGGCGGTAGTGACCGGCGGTACCGTTGTCAACCCAGACTTGGGCATATCCTTGCGTGAGGCGGGTCTCGACTTGCTCGGTAAGGCACGTCGCGTTGTCGTCACCAAGGATGACACCACCATTGTGGACGGCGCGGGCTCCGAGGCCGACACCGAGGCCCGTGTCGCGCAACTGCGCCGCGAGATCGAGGCCACCGACTCCGACTGGGACCGCGAGAAGCTGGAAGAGCGGCTTGCCAAGCTGGCAGGCGGCGTCGCGGTGATCAAGGTCGGCGCTGCGACCGAGACCGCGCTCAAGGAGCGTAAGTACCGAGTCGACGACGCGGTGAATGCCGCCAAGGCGGCCGTGGAAGAGGGTATCGTGCCCGGTGGCGGCACAGCTTTGGTGCAGGTGAGCGATAAGCTGGTCGCGTTGCGCGACTCGTTGTCCGGCGACGAGGCTATCGGCGTCGAGGTAACACGCACCGCATTGCGGGCCCCGCTGTACTGGATCGCCACCAACGCGGGCCTGGACGGTGCTGTGGTGGTTGACAAGGTGGTTGAGGGTACGGAGGGCTTCAATGCCGCCACGCTCAGTTACAGCAACCTGCTCACCGACGGTGTCGTCGACCCGGTGAAGGTGACTCGTTCGGCCGTTGTGAACGCGGCCTCGGTGGCGCGCATGGTGCTCACCACCGAGAGCGTTGTGGTCGACAAGCCCGTCGAAGAGCAGGGCGAGCACGACAACCACGGCCACGCGCACTGAGCACGGCGCTGTTCGCGTCCTGCGCGATCGAGGCCCCTGAACCACGTGGTTCGGGGGCCTTTGTGGTTCGGGGCTCGGCACGTGGTGTGCCATAGCGTTGGGAAGTTAGCTGAGGAGCGGAAAGGTGGCTTCAGCTGGCGACTGGGGGCTGTTCGGCGGCGATGGCTGCGAGTAGGCGAGTACGCAGCGCCGACGGAGGAGCGGTAGCGACTGCGGTGGCGAGCGCGGAAAGGGCTTCTCGTGTATGTCTGATTTCTTCAGTGAACTCTGCGCATAGCGCGGGGTCCTCACTGTCGAGCAGCTCTTGCATCTCGCGACGGTCTCCGTCGTCGATCGATCCGAGCGCGACGGTGTGCGCGAGATCGGTCTGGCGTTCGTTCATCTCACGTCACCCCCAAACTTTTCTTCAGTCGTGTCAATCCGTCCCGAATTCGGGATTTCACGGTGGGCAACCCTACATTGAGGTAGGCGGCTACCTCCGCATAAGTTCGCCCGCCATAGTAGGCCAGCGAGATAGCTTCCCGTTGTGTCTGTGTCAGGGTAGCCAGGCTCGCCAGGACGGCCTGCTGTTCGAGCCGACGCTCGACCTCTTCGGTGACCTCGTCGAACTCGTTTCCGAGAACCCTTATACCGTATGTGACCTCGCGTTGGGTATGCGCCTGCTCGGCGCGGACGCGGTCGACAGCGCGACGGTGCGCCAATGTCATCAACCATGTCACCGCCGAGCCTTTGGTCGGGTCGAAACTCGCTGCGGTCCGCCAGATCTGCAGGTAGACCTCCTGTGTGGTCTCTTCCGCGTATCCCGGATCATGCAGGATACGCAATACCAGACCGAAGACACGTGCGGACGTCCGGTCGTACAGTTCGACGAATGCTTTTTGGTCGGCTCGACCGCATCGGTGTAGAAGCTCAGTGAGTTCGATGCTTTCGACTGCGCGCGCCTTCACCGCGGAATCCACTTTGGGTGGGGAGGCTTCTCTGCGGAACGAGTCGCCCTCTGCGGCTGGCGGCCGCGCCGTCACAACGCTCCATTCTGTGTCATCAGTCACCACCGTAGCGTGTCGCTATAACCTCCTTTCGGTGGGGTACCGCGAACTGGCCGGGCGCCTGTCTTCGTTGAAAGCGCAGGAGGCGAAGGGAGCGGAATGCTTGAAAAGTGCCGGTACCCTTGAAGTCTCGTGAGCAGACATGTCGAGCACTACCGCAAGGCGGTGGGGCGGCAGCTGCACAATCTCGTCCTTCGTCGCCAACGGCCGACAGATCGGCGGTGGCCGATCGGCCTGCACGCCGAACTCGGTGGGGAGTCGATCACTGTGTTGTATGAACGGCTCGACCGGAGCTTGTCGCAGTGGCCTTTGTCCGATAGGCATTCGATGCCCGGTAACGCGTGGATGGGGTGAATTCGTTCAGACGGTCATACGGCGGCGGCTGCGTCGTGCGTGCATCTCGCGTTCGGTCTCCGACATGCCGCCCCAGATACCATAGGGCTCGCTGACTTTGAGCGCGTGCGCACGGCATTGCAGGAGTACCGGGCAGGTGCGGCAGATTTCCTTGGCGCGCATCTCACGTGCGGTACGGGCCCGGCCACGCTCGCCATCGGGGTGGAAGAACACCGCGGAATCCTGTCCTCGACAGGATCCTTTCATCTGCCAATCCCAGACATCGGTGTTGGGGCCGGGGAGATGGGTAGGCATGGGCATGGTGAACTCCTCGTGGTGCGAGCTCGTCGGCGTTGTCGAGCAGTTGTTCTGCAACAGTTTTGGGCCCTGATGTCGCGCCGGCTGGAGGCGTCTGGAGGTACCCGGGGGTACTCAGGTCAGGCCTCCGTGGTCGCTGCGATTTCGCACGGCGCCGTTCGCGGCGATGAGTTACGTTATGTCCAGCCGCGAAATTCCGTCAATAGTTCGATGCGACAATTCCTGGAATCTCGTGTCACCAAATTTAACCTCTGAACTATTTACTTTCCGCATAGTTTTCGGGATACTGGCTGGTTAGCTGGTGTCCCACAGTTGATCATATGTCCTGGTTGCTGATATTTGCGCAGGTGGAGGTGTTTTCGGGCCACATTGTCGGGCAAGTCTTCCCGAGTTCGAATGTGACGGCAGTCACGATGCCGCTGGCTGGGTTCGAGGTTCGCGGATCCGGGATGGCGGAAACGCAGAGGGTGGGTTAATTGCGTGGAACGCCTATGAATTCCTGGTCCAGGCGCTCAGTAGTTGCCGGAGCTATATTTACCTGATGGCAACATGGACTCGGCAGTGGAAACCGAGAGATTGCCAGTCTGCCCTGCGTCGCCTTCCTCGCACCCGGCCTGTGTCCGGTAAGGGATAGAGTGCGCCCGTGCCCGCATCGACTCGACTCGAAGTCCCGTATGTCCGGGTCCTCGCCGAAGCCGCCTTCGGCGAGGACCCGGGTTATCCGCTTGCCGAATTGCCGCACGCATCGGACGCGCTCGGCTGGTGGTATCGTGCGGTGGTCCTCGGTGGCCGAGGGCGTTACGCCGCAGCACGAGTCGAACTGCGAAAGATATACGATCACAGCACCGATCCCATACTCCTCTCACTGGCGGGAAGCGCGGAGGGGTCCTTCCTGCGCCAGCTCGGTCGGCATGAGCGCGCTGCTGCTCTCGATGGCCGCGCAGCCGCGTTGATCTTCGCGGCTGATGCCGAGGATACGGCTGCCGAGGCTGGGCAAGCCCCGACCTCACCCATCGGTTGCTGTCCCAATCGTGCTGATGCGATCTGTGACGCGCTCACCGGACTCGCTGCCGACGCGCTCGGAGTCGGCAGACTCGCGCTGGCGGACCGGTTGCTGCGGCGTAGCGCGGCAGTGGTCGAGCAGTATCCGGCTCGCTGGCGCTGTGCGATCCGCTGGCGCTGGGTATCCGCGGAAACCGCTTTGGCAGCCGGTGATTTCGGCGTGGCGAGTGAGCATGCGGCGACCGCGCTGGAACAGGCCGAGAACGCGCCATCGGTGCGGCATCAGATCAAGTCTCGACTGCTGGTCGCGGCTGCGGCGGCCAGCCGAGGCGCTAAGGAGCAATCTCGCGCACTGGCCGAGGAGGTCGCTGAGCAGTGTCGCGAGCAGGGCCTGCTTCCCCTGCAGTGGGCTTGCGCCATGCTACGGGAGGGACTTGGCGTCGAGGGGGCTCGGGTGGAGGCGACCGAGTGCGCCGGGCTCATCGCAGGCTTCGGTGGAGTGTTGCGCCCGTTGAGCGGCGGGTAGGTCGTGTGGAGACCACCGCGTTGCTCGGTTCTCGGCAGAGGGTCGCTATTGTTGGACCCGTTCCGCCCCTTCGGTGGAAGCATTGGTCGCTACTGGACCGTGCCACTATGTAACGCCAGGAATATCTCTGCCGATGACGCACACGGGCGAAGAGTTGGACCTCGCCGTCGCTGCCGCTACGCAGGGTGACAGATCCGCTCTAGCTCAGGTACTGGAGATGATCCGTCCGCTGGTGGTGCGCTACTGCCGCGCGCGGATCGGGGTCGCGGAGCGTGGGCAGCTCTCCGCGGACGATGTCGCGCAGGAGGTTTGTCTGGCTGTGATGACAGCTCTGCCCAGGTATCAAGACCAGGGTAGGCCTTTCATGGCTTTTGTCTACGGGATCGCTTCGCACAAGGTTGCCGACGCTCACCGCAATGCTGCCCGTAACAAGGCTGAGGCGATGGCCGAAGTACCAGATGTCATATCTACCGACCAAGGGCCGGAACAACGAGCTCTCGAATCAGAAACGAGCAGACAGATGAACCGTCTACTCGCAACGCTTCCAGCGAAGCATCGAGAGATCTTGATTCTGCGCTTGGTCATGGGTTTGTCAGCGGAAGAAACTGCGGCCGCCGTGGGCAGCACGGCGGGTGCGATACGGGTGGCCCAGCACAGGGCGCTCGCGAAACTCAAGTCACAAGTGGCGAGGGCAGGTGAAATGTATGGCTAGGGATGGCAAGCGCGGTCGGGGCGACTGGAAGGCGCGGCTTGGTTCGCGCAACAGCGGTCCCTACGCCGATGAGTCTCTCGAGGACCTCGGTCCGGTCGATATCGCCGCGGTGCGCCGCGACGATGCGTTGATCGCCGCTATCGCCAGTGATGGTCCGGTGCGTACCGACAGCCCCGAGGAATACCGGCTCGCGATGTTGCTGGCGGATTGGCGGGCGGAGCTGGTCACCGCTCCGATGCCTGCCGACCCGGACCTGGATGCGATCGTGGCGGCGATCGACCAGGAAATCGACGCGCGTCGGGTCCGGACGGGGAAGCGTAGTGGTGCGCAACTGAGGTTACTTCGCCCGATCGCGGCGACCGCGGCCGCGCTGGCTCTGGTCGTCGGCAGTATGACGGCGTTCTCCTACGGTGCAGAGCCGGGCGATCCGTTGTGGCCGGTCAAGGAGGTCGTGTTCAGTGAGCAGGCCCAGACGACCGTCGTGCGGCGGGCGGGTGATGCCCTGACCGAGGCCTCGACTCTGGTCGCGCAGAATCCGACTAAGGCCAAGTCTCGCCTGGAACGAGCCAAAGAGAACACCGCGCAGGTCAATGACCCGCAGAAGCGCGACGAATTGACGGTCGAGTGGCAGCGTCTGCTTGAAGAGCTGCGCAAGGTGTCGCCGGAGCTGGCAAGCCAACTCGAGCCGATGACCCCGAAGACCAGTGCTTCGCACACGACCTTGGACCGCAGCGCGACCACTGAGCCCAGTTCGACGACTGCGGATACCGGATCGACGATACTGGAGCGGCCGACTGAGGAGCCCAGTGCATCGTCGCAATCGGCAGATACGACGGCGCCGAACAATGGCACTCCGGCTACTTCTCCCGCGGACACCATTACCACCGCGCCCACGACCCCGCGGTCGCCCTCGAGCACGGCCCCGCTCACCAGCACCCAGCCACCGACGAGTACGTCTCCGCCCACCAACACCCAGCCAACGACGCGACAGCACGAAGTTCCCATGGTCGAACCCTCAGCGGATACCGGGCCTCCTTCGGTGCCGACACATGGCGGTAACTGACCATAGCTCCCGGCATACCTGGTTGTTCGGAGCTACCGGAACGGTACTTATTTCGGAAGCCGACTGGAAACGGCGCCGAAGGCGTGAATCGATCGTTACTGCCGGTTCGCTTCCATCTGCTCGTTGCTGACCAGCAAGCCACCGAGCGGCATCAACCATCTACCGCAGTGATCGTGTGCGTCGAAGACCATAGTGGCAAACACCATAGTGGCAAACCCTGACAGTAAGTGTCGAGTGGCTGTCTCAGCTGTCGAATCCGTCGCCTTGGAATGCCTCGTTCATCGAGGCATCCGCGTACCCGCGGCAATAGTCCCAGGTGACGTATGCTTCCGGGGTGGGATCGTAGGCGGGTTCATGCGGGCGGACTGTTCCGTCGACCAGTAACTGAAGCAGGTTGGCGCGCAACATGTCCCAGTCGTGGTAGTGGTCCTGTCTGCAGTCTTCGCAGCTGACCACGAGCCCGCGGATACCGCGGTGGGCCAGCAGCGCCTCGTATACCGCGAGGTCGGCGAGATCCTCCTCGACCGCAAGGCGCTCGTGGGGATCCAGTGGTTCGCCTGGCTCGATGGCATCGAGCGCAGCGGACGGGTCGGAGGGGTCTCCGGCGAACGGATCCGGCGGCAAGCCAGGTGGTAGATGGTCACGCACATCCCCACGGTACGCAGAACAGGGTGGTCTGCGCCAGCGCTGCGCCCTGCCAGTTTTGGTGGTGGGCTCACTTCGTCGACGAGTTAACCGGACAGATACCATTGAGCAAGGCTCCGGCGGACCAGGCAACATTATCGCCGAGCGCTGCCGTCCATTCCATCAGCCGTCACGGAGCCGGGTTCTTCCGGCTTCGGTCGCTATCGACGTTCAGGAGGGGTCGATCCGAATGAGTAATCCCGTATCGGGCGAACGAATTGCAGTCCGCCCTCCTACGGGCGGCGATGATCCGAACAAGATAGCCATGCTCGGCCTCACTTTCGATGATGTGCTGTTGCTGCCTGCCGCCTCGGATCTGATCCCTAGCTCTGTGACGACTGCCAGTCAGCTGACCAGGGAGATCCGCTTGCGTACCCCGTTGGTCAGCTCAGCGATGGACACTGTGACCGAGGCGCGGATGGCTATCGCCATGGCTCGCGCGGGCGGTATGGGCGTGCTGCACCGCAATCTCTCGGCAGTCGATCAAGCATCCCAAGTGGAGACGGTCAAGCGGTCCGAGGCCGGGATGGTCACCGACCCGGTGACCTGCCGTCCGACCGACACCCTTGCCGAAGTCGATGCGATGTGTGCCCGCTTCCGCATCTCCGGGCTCCCCGTGGTGGACGAGACCGGCGCTCTTGTGGGCATCATCACTAATCGCGATATGCGTTTCGAGGTGGATCAGAATCGCCGCGTCGCCGACGTGATGACCAAGGCTCCGCTGATCACCGCACAGGAGGGGGTGACCGCCGAAGCCGCGCTCGGTCTGTTGCGTAGACACAAGGTGGAGAAGCTCCCGATCGTCGACGGCAATGGGCGGCTGCGTGGACTCATTACCGTTAAAGATTTCGTCAAGACCGATCAGTATCCGAACGCCACCAAGGATCGTGACGGTCGTCTGCTGGTCGGCGCAGCGGTCGGAGTGGGGGAAGACGCGTGGTCGCGGGCTATGGCGCTGGCTGACGCAGGTGTCGATGTGCTCGTGGTGGATACCGCACATGGTCACCAGGTACAGGTGCTGGAGATGGCGGCCAAGGTCAAGTCCGAGGTCGGCGACCGGATCCAGGTGGTCGGCGGCAACGTGGCGACTCGTGCGGGCGCGGCGGCTCTGGTCGAGGCGGGCGTGGATGCTGTCAAGGTGGGTGTCGGCCCCGGTTCCATCTGCACCACCAGGGTTGTCGCCGGTGTCGGCGCCCCGCAGATCACCGCGATCCTGGAGGCGGTCGCCGTATGTAAGCCCGCAGGCGTCCCGGTGATCGCCGATGGTGGCATTCAGTTCTCCGGCGACATCGCCAAGGCCATCGCCGCGGGTGCGTCCACTGTGATGCTCGGTTCGGTGCTCGCGGGCACCGCGGAGTCGCCAGGTGAGTTGATCTTGGTCGGTGGCAAGCAGTTCAAGAGCTACCGTGGTATGGGCTCGCTCGGTGCCATGCAAGGGCGTGGCCAGGCCAAGTCATTCTCCAAGGACCGCTATTTCCAAGACGACGTGCTGGCGGAAGACAAGCTGGTGCCCGAGGGCATCGAAGGCCGGGTACCTTTCCGTGGGCCGGTCAATCAAGTCATCCATCAGCTGGTCGGCGGGTTGCGCGCCGCTATGGGCTACACCGGTTCGCAGTCGATCGCTGATCTGCAGGCGGCTCAGTTCGTGCAGATCACCGCGGCGGGTCTGAAGGAGAGTCATCCACACGACATCACTATGACTGCCGAGGCCCCTAATTACACTGGTAGAAGTTAGTCCGGTTACATTCCAGAGCCGGGACCGACCGGTCCGAGCAGGAGGATGCGCTCAGTGACTGTCGGTGGTGGACTGTCGGTGGTGCCGGAGCCCCTTCAAGCCGTAGCCACCTCATAAGAACTGGAGACATAAATCTTCCGGGCAACAGGAGATGTAAGCCTCCCGCGACCAATAGGCGGCGGGAGGCTTACGAACGCCGTTCCCGGCCCGCGTTTCGGCGGGCGAAGCGCACGCGCCTAGGCGCGTGAGGCTCGTTCACTGGAACGCGAGCCCTTGAGGGCTGTGAACCCGCAGCGCCATAGGCACTGCAAAACCCTAAGGAGAATTCGCGTGCGCGACATGGTGGAGATCGGCATGGGCCGGACCGCCCGGCGTACCTACGAGCTGGACGATGTCGATATCGTCCCCTCACGTCGGACTCGATCGTCGAAGCAGGTCTCGTTGGCTTGGCAACTGGACGCCTACCGTTTCGAGATCCCGTTTCTCGCGCATCCGACC
Organism: Nocardia sp. TBRC8007; assembly: GCF_056629435.1. NCBI lineage: Bacteria > Bacillati > Actinomycetota > Actinomycetes > Mycobacteriales > Nocardiaceae > Nocardia > Nocardia sp. TBRC8007. The sequence goes on from NZ_JBWSOR010000025.1 coordinate 46,049, forward strand.
GATGCGTTGGTATCGCCGGAGTTCGCTATCGAACTGGGGCGCCTCGGCGGTCTCGGCGTGATCAATGGTGAAGGTCTGTGGGCGCGGCACGCAGATGTCGCCGCAAAGATCGACCAGCTGGCCGAGCTCGCCGACAAGGGTGGCTACGAGCGCGCCATAGCGCTGCTGCAGGAATTACATGCCGCACCCATGCGGCCGGATCTGCTCGCCGCCGCGGTCGCTCAGGTTCGCGCTGCCGGTGTCACGGTGGCGGTGCGGGTCAGCCCGCAAAACGCGCGCGCACTCACCCCGACGCTCTTGCAAACGGGCATCGATTTGCTGGTGGTGCACGGCACGATCATCTCCGCCGAACACGTCAGCGATGGCGAACCGTTGAATCTCAAGACGTTCATCGCCGAGCTGGATGTGCCGGTGGTCGCGGGTGGGGTGAGCGATCACCGTACCGCGCTGCATCTGATGCGTACCGGTGCGGCCGGTGTGATTGTCGGATACGGCTCTTACCCTGGCGCGACCACCACTGGTGAGGTGCTCGGTATCGGTGTGCCCATGGCCACCGCGATTGCCGATGCCGCTGCTGCTCGTCGCGATTATCTGGATGAGACCGGTGGTCGTTATGTGCATGTTATCGCGGATGGTGATATCGCCACCTCCGGACAGTTGGCCAAAGCGATCGCCTGTGGCGCGGATGCCGCCATGCTCGGGGTGCCGCTCGCAGTCGCCGCGGATGCGCCGGGGAATGGCTGGTACTGGCCGTCTGCAGCGGCTCATCCTTCGGTGCCGCGCGGTTCGTTGTTGCGCGCGGATGATCCATGGGACCTCAGTGGCGAACCTGAGGCCGGCGCCGCACGCCCGAACCTGGATCGGGTGCTCTACGGCCCATCCGACGACCCGTTCGGGTCGCTGAATCTTGTCGGAGGTCTGCGCCGCTCGATGGCGAAGGCCGGCTACTCGGATCTGAAGGAATTCCAGAAAGTAGGCCTGAGCGTTCGGGCTTGAGTTGTGTTCGGCGTGCAGCGCCTGCGGTGCCGCGGGTTCGCGGCGTCTTGGAGGCTCGCGTCCCAGCGGGCAAGACTCATGGCGCCTACGGTGCATGTGCTTCGTCCGTTGGGATGCGAGTCGGGGCCCGCGAACGGCGCTCGTAAGATTGCACTGCTGTGGCTGGGGTAGGCGGGTTGCAGATTGTGTCTGCGCGACTCAGGTCTACGTCGACGGGATCATCGCACTCGGGGGAGCTTCGTTCTGGTACGTAGGAATTGCCCGATCGCGTGATTCACCGGTTCGGGATGGGTCATGGTCGCTGCCAGATGCGCGTCCGGGATCTCGATGAATGTGGCGTCGGGTAGTTCGCGGGTCAATTGGTGGGCGTGTTCGGGGTCCAGGCCGCTAGCGGTGGGATGGATCACCAAGGTGGGGCAGGTGATATCGCTGAGCCTGTCGAGTATCGAATCCCGGCTGAGGAGGCAGTTCGCCGCGACTTCGATGTCATGCTGGTCTCGGGTGCGCCAGCGGTGGGTCCAGATCGAGCGATACTGTTCATCATCGCCGATCAGCCAGGAAGCCAGTTGCTGCACGGCCTGTTCGTGGGTGCCTTGGCCATACCATTCGTGGAGGAACCGCCGGGTGGCGGTGGCCTGTTCGGAGGTGGGGCCACTGGCTTCGGTGCTGATCAGGATTAGTGCGGCGACGCGTTCCGGTGCGATCAGCGCGGTACGCAGTGCGGTGAAGCCGCCTTGTGCGGTGCCGCCGACCACAGCCTGTTCGGCGCCGAGATGGTCGAGCACGGTCAGGGCGTCTCGCGCGGCGGTCCAATAAGTGAACGGCAAGCCCTTGTCCGTGGTGCGACCGTGGCCACGCGCGTCCCAGGAGACGATCCGGAATTCTGGGGCGAGCGCGGTCCGCTGTGCGGCGAACATGGTGTGGTCCATGAGGAACTCGTGCGCTAGCAGCACCACCGGACCGGCACCGCCGCTGTCCTCGTAATGGATGTCGGCATCGATCGCGCAGGCGAAGGGCACGAGCAGAAGGATAGCCAGAGCGTCGGCTATGCGGGGTGTTTCGTCGCAGGCAGGCTGGTGGGCGCTCGCTGTGCCGCTGATTCGATGGTTTCGCCCGCTCACTAAACTATGCGGGTGGCACAAACCCAGAGACCTGTCCTCGTCGTCGATTTCGGAGCACAATACGCCCAGCTGATCGCGCGGCGAGTTCGCGAGGCGAGCGTGTTCTCCGAGGTGGTTCCGCACACTATGACAGCTGAGGAGATCGCTGAGAAGAACCCGCTCGCGATAATCCTGTCCGGTGGTCCGGCCAGCGTGTACGCTGAGGGCGCGCCGCAGCTGGACCCTCGGTTGTTCGAGCTGGAACTGCCGGTTTTCGGCATCTGCTATGGCTTCCAGGCGATGGCGCTGGCATTGGGCGGTACAGTCGCGCATACCGGCACCAGAGAGTACGGACGGACCGAACTCAATATCGACGGCGGTGTACTGCACGGTGGCTTGCCCACCATCCAGCCGGTGTGGATGAGTCATGGCGACGCGGTCACCGACGTTCCGGCGGGCTTCGAAGTCACCGGTACTACCGTGGGTGCCCCGGTAGCCGCGTTCGAGAATCGCGCCCGCCGTCTGGCTGGTGTGCAGTACCACCCCGAGGTATTGCATTCGCCGCACGGACAGCAGGTGCTGAGCCGATTCCTGCACGAGCTCGCCGGCATCCCCCCCACGTGGACCCCGGCCGGTATCGCGGATTCGTTGATCGCTTCGGTACGGGAGCAGGTCGGTGCCGGACACGCGATCTGCGGTTTGTCCGGCGGAGTGGACAGCGCGGTCGCTGCGGCGTTGCTGCAGCGCGCTATCGGTGACCGGTTGACCTGCGTATTCGTCGACCACGGCCTGTTGCGTGCGGGGGAGCGCGAGCAAGTGCAGCAGGATTTCGTCGCCGCGACCGGTGCCAAGCTGGTGACTGTCGACGCCGTGGACAAGTTTCTCGGTGAGCTGAAGGGCGTCACCGACCCCGAAGAGAAGCGCAAGATCATCGGACGGGAGTTCATCCGCGCTTTCGAGGATGCGGTGGGTGAAGCGGTACTAGAGCATCGCGAGGCCGATGGTGCGATGCCGAAGGTCGAGTTTCTGGTGCAGGGCACGCTGTATCCGGACGTTGTCGAGTCCGGCGGCGGCAGTGGTACCGCGAATATCAAGAGCCATCACAATGTCGGTGGTCTGCCCGACGACCTGGAGTTCGAGCTGGTCGAGCCGCTGCGTTTACTGTTCAAAGACGAAGTCCGCGCAGTGGGACGCGAATTGGGCCTGCCTGAGGAAATTGTTGCTCGCCAACCGTTCCCCGGTCCCGGCCTCGCCATCCGGATCGTCGGTGAAGTCACCGCGGATCGGCTGGAGATGCTGCGCCGAGCCGACGCCATCGTCCGCGAAGAGCTGACTGCCGCCGGTCTCGACCAACAGATCTGGCAGTGCCCTGTGGTATTACTCGCGGACGTTCGCAGCGTCGGTGTACAGGGTGACGGACGCACTTATGGTCACCCCATCGTGCTACGCCCTGTCTCCAGCGAGGACGCGATGACCGCCGACTGGACCAGGTTGCCTTATACAGTGTTGGAACGCATCTCCACCCGCGTCACCAACGAGGTTCCGGAAGTCAATCGCGTAGTCCTCGACGTGACGAGTAAGCCCCCTGGCACTATCGAGTGGGAGTAGTTCCCACCTCTCGGTGCCCGGCGCTGATCGTGTGCTCGCGTAGAAGCCGCCAGGTGCCGGATCGGCGCGGGCCGGGCCGTTCGTTCGGAATCAGGTCGATGATCATGGTCGTTTACGCGGTGAGATCACCAGTGCGATGCCGATGACGATCGCGGCGAGCACCATGATCCAACCGATCGGGATCATGGTGACTACGGGCCAAGAAGCAGGACCGGTGAAGGCCCATACGCTTACCGCGAGGGAAAGCAGACCCGTGATGAGCAGTGAGCCAGAGAGACCACGCTTGGTGTAGGACGCCTTGTTGTCGTTGTGTTCAGCCATGCCGCACCTCCGCGCTTCCGACTCGGACATCGATGTTCAGATCCAGCACCGGAGCACCAGGCGTGTCCGGGCCGGTAAGGCCGTTATCGCATCGAGCTTCGCCTACGTACGCGGTGCACTGAATCCGGACGGTCAGCTCCGGGGGCAGTAGTACTCGGGCTTCGCCTACCCGGACGGCGAAATCGACAGTGCGATTTTCGGTGAGTTCGAGCGAACGGAGATCCAATGTGCCGGAGCCCAAGGTCACCGTATAGTTCGATGCCAGCTCGGCGTTGGATATCGGCGCCCAGGTGTGCTCGCCCATCGCGCCACGATCGAACTCGATCGGGCCGACAGCGGAGGCGAGCAGCACGAAGCCGGCGAGTGGCGCGGTGATCACCAGCAAGCCATAGCCGCGCCGCACAAAAGCGCCGAATATCAGCCCGAGACCGATTACCGCCAGCGCGGCCGCACCTATCCGGGCCGGTGTCATCCATTCCACGCCAGAGGCTGCTGCCGCACCCGCGCCTGCTGCGGCGAGGATGGCCAAGCCGAGCACCGTCGGTGTCAGCCGTGATCGAGGACGCTGCGGTGGCGAAGCGTCGGTCTGGGTTGGTGCGGGTTCTGGGAGGTCCCAGGCGAGCGGAGCGACGCCGAGCGGATCCCAGGACGGTGGAGTGGGACCGCCGATGACCACCGTGTGCTCTGTCGAGGGGGGGCTCGTCGCAGGAGTGGGCCTGCCACCGGGTATCGAAGCATTGGTGGGGTCTTTGCCTAGTGAGACAGGGCTTCCGGTCAGCGGTGAACCGATCCGCTCGGTTTCGGGCACGGTGTTCGCTGCCATGGGCGTGGCTGGTGCGGAATGTTCGGACTCTGCGGGAGTGGCCTGAGCAGTGTTTCCGCTCGCGGCGTTTTTGCCGAGCAGTACCGGTTCCGTATCGCTCGCTGCCGCACCTTCCTGCTGGTCAGGGAGGTATCTATCCGGTAGTTCGGAGTGTGGGTCGTAGACGGCGGTCGATGGCATCGGCATATCGCCCGCAGTGCGAGGTATTCCTGTCGGGAAGGTGGTGCCAGGATAACCAGTAGCGGTGCCTCCGCCGTCGGGGGCGAACCCGCTGACCACATCGCCTGCGCCTGTCTGCGGTACCGGTGCGCGCAGGTGCAGCATCCACCAGCCTGCCAGCATCAGTGCGAAGCTGATCAGGCCGGATCCACCGAGACCTACGCCGACCGGACCCATTGTGCTGACCGCGATAGCCAGCGCCACGATCAACACGATGGTCTTGGACTGCGACAGTGTGCAGTGCCCTTTGCCGAGCAGGGACTCGGCTGCCGAGACCTGGTCGCCTGCCGCGGTCAGCAGTAGCCAAGCCAGTAGATAGAGCACGAGGCCCGCGCCGCCGAAGATTGTCGAGACCACGAATGCGACGCGGACGAGCACCGGATCGACGTTGTAGCGCTGCGCGAATCCCGCGGCGACGCCTGCGATCGGAGCCTGCTGAGGCAACCGCACTGGCCGTGTCTGCCATATCTGCTGGAGCTGATCGCCGAAGCTGGTTCTCGTCATGATTCCCATGGTGGGCCCTATCCAGGGCAGATACATCGGGGGGAACCCTGAAAATATCCTGAATGCCTTTGGAACGATCTGTTGTTCCGACAAGCAGTTGGCGGCATACCGCACCCTTTGTTGTCCGGGGTTGGATCAGGGTGATTCCCGATGGCAGGTCGTCCGATGCCCATGCCAGTATCGAAGATATGTACCCGCCTGTTCCCGCGTTCGACACCCGGGGATTCGATGCTGCCCGCGGATTCGGTTCCGCACCGGTCGCCGAGCCGCAGGCGCGGATGGTGCGTCGATCGGGTGGTCGGATCATCGGCGGGGTGGCGGGTGGTCTGGCCGATCATCTCGGTGTCGATGTATTCCAGATACGGATTGCGTTTGTGCTGCTGTCCGCGCTGGCAGGGGCGGGAACGGTCGCCTACGGGTTGTTGTGGATCTTCATGCCAGGCGGCTCGGACCAGATGAAGGCCTCCAGCGTAGAGCGGCGGCAAGCGATCGGGCTCTCCATGCTCGGGCTCGGGCTCGCGGTCGGTGTGTCCTGGGTGTTCAGTGGTACGGCGGCGACAGTGATCGCGCCGGTGATCGTGGTCGCGCTCGGTGCGGCGCTGGTGTGGCGGGAGTACGACGTCGAAGGACCGCGCTCGTTACTCGGACTGCCCGCACATCCTTCCGTGGTGACCTGGTCGCGTATCGGCGCTGGAGCGACGCTTATCGTGGTAGGCCTCGGCGTGGTGGTTCTGGCCAGGATCGATTTGAGTTCGCTCGGGTCCGCGCTGATCGCGGTGGCGGTTACGTTGATCGGTGCGGGATTGTTGACCGTCCCGCTGTGGCTACGCATGATGCGTGCGTTGAATGCGGAGCGCGCCGCCCGTATCCGCAATGAGGAACGTGAGGAGATCGCATCCCATCTGCATGATTCCGTGCTGCAGACACTCGCGCTCATCCAACGCCAAGCGGGTGACTCGCAGGAGGTGGTGCGGCTGGCTCGCAGCCAGGAGCGGGAATTGCGCAAGTGGTTGTTCGAGGATTCCGGTCCGGCTCAGTCCAGTCTGGTCGCGGCTTTGCGCACTATCGCGGGTGAAGTGGAGGATCAGCACGGTGTCAAGGTCGCACCGGTGACTGTGGGGGATGTGTCGATGGACGCAGAGGGCTCCGGGGCCGGTCTGCCGAGAGAACACTTCACCGCGCTGCTAGGTGCGAGCAGAGAAGCACTGGTCAATGCCGCGAAACACGCGGGCGTCCCAGAGATCGATCTGTTCGCCGAGACCGAGCCACATCAGGTGAGTATTTTCGTCCGCGACCGCGGCGCCGGATTCGATCTCGCGTCTGTGCCAGAGGACCGCCGGGGCTTGGCCAAGTCCATCCGTGGTCGCATCGAGCGCCGGGGTGGGCAGGTGGATATCTTGTCGACGCCGGGCCGTGGCACCGAGGTCCGGATCATTATGCCGCGCACGGACTCCGCTGCTCCCGCAGAGGATAGCGCACCCACTCCTGGGGCCGGTGCGAACCAGTGACCACTGCATCCCCTCTTGGGTAGGGCCGGTCTTTTCGAACGACTGGCGACTGAATGGTATGGAGAGCGCTGGAATGGCGAGTGGTGTGGTACCGATGGAATGTCAGGGTGGCCGGTCCACCGTCAGGTGAGGAGAAGTAGGTGACCGTGCGGGTCTTTCTCGTCGATGATCACGCTGTTTTCCGGTCTGGAGTACGCGCGGAACTGTACCGAGCAGGAGATATGGAGGTGGTCGGGGAGGCGGGCGGAGTCGCTGAGGCGATTGTGGGGATCAACGAGGTCTGTCCGGATGTCGTTCTGCTCGATGTGCATATGCCTGACGGCGGTGGGGTCGCGGTGTTGTCGGCTATCGAACCGGGACCGGTGTGCCTGGCATTGAGCGTGTCCGACGCTGCGGAGGATGTGATCGCGGTGATCAGGGCCGGTGCCAGAGGCTATGTGACCAAGACGATTTCAGGAGCCGAACTGGCCGAAGGCATCCGCCGGGTGGCGGGTGGAGACGCGGTATTCAGCCCCAGGCTGGCCGGTTTCGTGCTGGACTCGTTCACCGGGAAGTCCCCAGTCCCCGAACCTCCTTTGGATCCAGAACTGGATTCGTTGACACCGCGAGAATTAGAGGTGCTGCGCTTGCTCGCGCGCGGCTATACCTACCGAGAGATCGCTGAATCCCTTTTCATCTCCGTCAAGACAGTGGAAACCCACGCATCCAATGTGCTTCGCAAAACCCAGCAGTCCAATCGTAATGCCTTGACCCGCTGGGCTCACCACCGCCGGATCAATTGATCCGGCCCGCCCGTATCGGCGTCTCTGCCGTCGAGTTACCGCCGAGGTAGTGGCCGTGCGGATGAGCCAGGGTATGCGCGGAGATCACAGGACAGCGATGACGATCGCGACGATGATGAGCAGGCCGATGAGCAGGCCGACGGTGATGGCTATCGGGGCATTGTCCTGCTGGGGAGTTCTGCCGCGCTTGGCCGTGGTGGCGGTAGTGGCTCCGGCGAAGGTGCGATGCGGACGGGGCAGCGGTGCGGAGCGGGGGCTGCGCAGGCCTGCGGCCGAATTGCGCGCCGCCCAGGCCGGGATGGTTCCGTCCTCGGCACGTACGGGCGTGCCGAGGATATATGGTCCGGTACCAGGACCAAAAGCGGCCGTGAGGATTTCGTCCCGTGCTTCGGCCATGGTCGGGCGGCGTTGTGGCGCGGGCTCCATCATGTGCAGCAGCGCCTGAGTGAGCATCCCGCTGCGGCGCGGCGGGATGATCTGCGCCATGGCCGCACGCTGCACGATGACATCGCTGTCATCGTGCAAACCGAACGGTGGTTGTCCCTCGATCGTGGTGTATAGCGTGGCGCCCAGCGAGAACACATCGCTGGCCTTGGTCGGTTGCGCGCCGCGCGCCACCTCCGGGGGAAGATAGGAAGGAGTGCCGGTGATCATTCCGTCCGGCTCTTCGGACAGCTCGCTCACGCTGCGGGAGATACCGAAGTCGCTGAGCTTGGCCATGCCGACCCCGGGGCCGCGGTCGGCGACGAGAATGTTGCCCGGTTTGATATCGCGGTGCACGATTCCCGCCGCGTGTGCGGCCGCCAGCGCATCGGCGACCTGCGCTCCGATCTGCGCGACTTCGAGAGGCGGTAGTACGCCCACCAGTGCGAGCGCCTTCGCGACGCTGCGTGACGGCAGGTGCTCCATGACCAGCCATGGTTCACCGGCCTCCAGCACCACGTCGTACACAGCGATCGCATGATCGTGCGAGAGTTTCGCGGCGACCCGACCTTCATGCATGATCTGGTTGCGCACCATATCGGCCTCTTCCGCGCCGAGACCGGCTGTGGTGAGGACCTGTTTGATCGCGACGTCCCGGTCGAGCAGGCGGTCGTGTGCCAGCCAGACCGCACCCATGCCACCGCCACCCACCTTCGACTGCAGCCGGTAACGGCCTGCGACGAGGTACTGAGGGCCGACAGTGGGACGAGCGCGTTCGGTCACGGTGCGAGGGTAGCGGAAAATAGATCTAGCTGGCCTGATTCGTCCCGTGTACGGCGAGTGAGGCATGCCGGGATGTCAGTCGGATCGTCGCCGGTCGAGTGCGCGGTCCGTGCCGCGACCAGCGTGGGTGATCCGCACTACAGCATGGGGGTGGAGAGTATTATGGCCGCTAATCTGTGTGATCGTGGATCTGATGGTGAACCGAGTAGCATTCCCGGATGCGCGGATCGCTTACCGGGATTCCGAAGTAGGCGTGGTCAGCGATATCCCCGTGCTGCTAGTACATGGCATGGGTGGTGACGGGCACACGTGGAACCGGTTCGCGCGGGCCCTCGTGCGATCTGGACGTCGAGTGATCATCCCGGATCTGCGCGGACATGGTCGTAGCTCGCATACCGATTCCTATCTCTTCGACGACTTCGGCGCCGATCTGCTGCGGCTTTGTGATCGGCTGAAGCTGCCCGCGGTCGATCTGGTCGGGCATTCGCTCGGCGGCTACGCGGTGTCGTGCGTCGCGCAGGAGCGTCCGGAGTTGGTGCGTAGGCTGGTCATCGAGGAATGTCCGCTTCCGCTGCGGTCCGGTGTCGAAGAGCTGCGCTTGACTCGCCATCTCCCCACGGCGTCTGAACTCTGGCATGCGATGAGCAGCTTGATCAGGCATCCGCGTGCGGTGCTCGCCTTCGATCGCGCTATGACCAAGACCGCGCTGGAACAGTTCCGCAAACCGCGTCCGGAGTGGTGGGATCGGCTCCCCGGCATCACCGCGTCGACCTTGGTGTTGCGCGGCAGTCCCGGTGGCATGGTCGATCCGGAGAAGCTGGTTGCTCTGCAAGCCAGTGTTCCTGACTGCAGGGTAGCGACGTTCACCTGCGGCCACAGTATCCATCGTGACCGTTACCGGGAGTTCGCCGCGATCGTTCGCCCGTTCTTGGCAGGTTGAGCAGATGGCGCGGTGTCCGGATCTTTAGAGTGAAGGCATGCCCGCGCAAGACCGTACGGTTCTTTTCTCTGTCGAACACTCCTGCCGTGCCCAGTTGTGGGACGGCTGCCGATGAGCGAATTCGAGGGAATGTTGTGTTCGTCCGCCGCGGCGGTGGACGTCCCGTTGCCTGGCACTGCCACTCAGGTGACCGGATGGCTGTGTGTGGAGCATCCGGGCGGGTGGGGGCGGGATGTGCTCGGCGACGAAGCGCTCGGTTCTGAGATCACTGCAGAGCTGGCGACTCGGACCGCGGCGGCGCAGGTGCGGCCGATATTGATCCGACGCCCAGGCCGGGGTGAATTCACCGGCTCTCGTACCGTTTTACTGGCGAGCTCACCTCGTTCTGGTGCCTGGTGTGAGCGTATCGAGATCACTGATCTGGCTCAGCTGCTCGATCTCGACTTGCGGTTGCTCAATGGTCCGCCACCGAGAATAGGTGTACCCGTGCTCGATCCGATCGTGCTGGTGTGCGCACACGGCAAGCGCGACCGGTGCTGCGCACTTCTCGGTCGCCCGATTGCCTCGGAACTCGCTGGGAGATATCCGGGGCAGGTCTGGGAGTGTTCGCATACCGGCGGCCACCGGTTCGCGCCTGCGGTGGTGCTCTTGCCCAGTGGTCTGACCTATGGCCGACTCGATGAGGAAGGAGCGATCGAGGCGGTCTCGGCTGCTCAGCGTGGCGCGGTGGTGACGACTGGCCTCCGGGGTCGTAGCTGCTATCACCCCGTCGAACAGATCGCCGAAATAGCAGTGCGTGAAAGGGTTCTCGCACAGGCAGGCGATCTCTTGGTCGAGTCGGATCCGGTCGGTGCGGAAACAGGCATCGCGGGTGCCGCGATCGTCACCCATCGCGACGGCAGGCGCTGGCGAGTCACCGTCCGCTCTCAGGATCTCGCGCCCCGGCAGGCCAGTTGTGCTGCTGTACCCAAGGCCGTGACGGTACTGCGCGTGGACGATGTCCGACCGCTCCCGGTCCGATAGTCGCCTGTTTCGTCGTGGTCGTGTGATAGCCGTGCTCGTCTCGGACCGGCTGCTGCTGCGCCGATTCATGATTCGGCGGTCGGCGCGGAGGGTATCGGGTTGGGTTCACCAGTGAGCGCCGGGTACCCAGCGGGCGGCCCGGCGCAAAGCAGTGCCGGTTACGCGGCGCACGGCCGACCGGACCTGTGGCCGTGGGCGCGGGGTAGCGGGTGCGACCTGTTGATCGGCGGGTGCGTGCTGTTCTCCCTTGGCGGCGGGAGAGTCGGGCAGGGCGCGGTAGTAGCGGTGCAGGATGTGGTCGCGAATCTTCGGGGTGAGCAGGGCGCCGTATTCAGCGATGGTGCCCAGCGGCACGTCGATGCGCTTGGGACGTTCGGTCAGTGCGCGCACGATAGTCGCGGCCGCCCACTCGGGAGACGCGGCGCGGCCTTGATTTCCGCTTGGTGCGATCATCGGAGTGCGTACCAGCGGCATGTGGATGATGGTGAATGTGACACCATCGGCCATCGTTTCGATCGCGGCTACCTCGGTGAACTTGTCCAGTGCCGCTTTGCTGGCCAGATACGCCGAGTATCGAGGCGTGGCCACCTGTACGCCCGCGCTGCTGATGTTGACAATATGTCCGGATCCGCGTTGCCGCATCTGCGGTAGCAGAGCCAGTGTCATTCGCAGCGCGCCGAAGTAGTTGACCGCCATGGTGCGCTCGAAATCGTGCAACCGGTCGGTGGAGCGGTGGATGGCGCGACGGATGGAGCGGCCCGCGTTGTTCACCAGCATGTCGACGTGACCATGTTCGTTCAGCACGGTCTCGACCACATGATCGACGGAGGCGGAATCGGTGATATCACAGGAATACCCATGAGCGGAGCCGCCTGCGGCGATGATCTCGTCCACCACGGCGGCGAGTTCGTCACCGCGGCGTGCGAGCAGCAGCACGGTGGCGCCCTTGTTCGCGACGGCCAGCGCCGCCGCTCGTCCGATTCCGGAGGAGGCTCCGGTAATGAGGACATGCTGTCCAGTGAGGTCGCGGGTGCGACGGTGCCGCCTGGCCTGCTCATGCGGGCCGGTGAGCGCAACATCTGCTTCGGTCATCGCTGCCCTCCTTCGCAAGTTTGCGTGACATCAACTTACTGCTAGGTAAGTTATCTGCCAAGTGGCTCTGCGGCACCCGAACCGGTTGCTCACACTATGGCGGCACGCCGCACTGATGCCAGTTTCCGTGTTCGGAAACCGTACGCGCGCCGGGTTTTCGGGTACGGGAAACGGTCGAGTAGCGTTCGAAACATTCGAACATATGTGCGATAATCAGCGCATGTCGGACGATCGGATGGCGGAGGTCTTTACCGCAGTGGGGCTCGGTGGCGTCGACCCGGCGGCGGGTCGACGGGCGCTGGAAAGGCTCTGGGACGAACTCGGCGAACACGCGGAGGTATTGCACCGCTGCGTGATCGCGCACCATCTCGCCGGCCTCCAAGAGGAGGCCGCTGCCGCGCTGTGCTGGGATCAGCGCGCGTTAGCCGCAGTGTTCGGGCCAGGCGTGCCGCTCGACGAAGGTTTGCGTGGATTCCTTCCGTCGCTATATCTGAACTTGGCCGACAGCCATCGTCGGGTCGGCGAATTCGAGGTGGCCAGAATGCAACTGGCTATCGCCCGAGGGCACCTGGTGGTCCTCGCCACGGATGCTTATGGTGCTCTGATCCGGACGCGCCTGCGTGGGATCGAGGACGCTCTGGCCGCAGGCTCCACCGAGTGTTTGTCGAGTTCTTGATCCATGTGCCCCCGATCCGAGCGGGTGGCACTTCCCGCGGCCTTCCGGAAAAGAATGGCCGAGATCTGCGCGTGTCGAAAAACTACTGTGCCGAACCGCGGAGAAAGCTAATGTTCCGGCATGAGGAAGCTTGCTGTGCTCTGCGTCGGCGCGCTGGGACTGATCATGCTCGTCGGCTGCGGCGGTGACGATACGCCGTCCACGCCGGACCACTCGTCGGGGATGGTCACCGAGCCGGCCCCGATATCCCCCGGACTGCAAGAGCAAGAGCGGTCGATGCAGGAAAGCGACCCTCGCGGCGATACAGTGGCCGCGCGCAAGGAAGTCGTCACCGGAAGTGTCGAGGTCACCGCCGACGCACCGATCACCGTGGCGAGCGTGGTGATCGACCAGATACGTGAGATGAACGGCCGGATCGACAGTCGCACCGAGCAGCCCGGCACCGACGACAGTGCGCCGAGCGCCACGCTCATCGTCCGGTTGCCCGCGGACAAGACCGACGCGTTCATCGCGGGACTCGGCGGGGTCGGGCGGGTCACCCGGATCAGCACCCACCGTGATGACGTCACCATGCAATGGAAGGACCTCGACGCCAGAATCACAGCGCTGCAGGCCTCGGTAGACCGGCTGCGCGCGCTCATGGCCGGCGCTACCACCACATCCGACTTGATCGATGCCGAGCAGGCGCTGTCCAGCCGTCAAGGTCGACTCGACAGCCTCACTGCGCAGCGGCGGCACCTCGACGATCAGATCGCCTTCTCCACACTGACTATCGACATCACCACCAGCGGCAAGGATTCCGCAGGTCCTGACAGCTTCTGGGGCGGCGTTGTCTCCGGCTGGAATTCGCTGGTGGATTGGTTGCGGGCCGCGATCGTGTTCATTGGCAAGGCGATTCCATGGCTCGGTTTCCTCGCAGTGTCGGCGGTTGTGCTGTGGGGCATCGTGCGTTGGGTAATGCGGCGGAGGAAGCCCGCGCCGAACAGGGGAGGATCGGCAACGGTCTCCGAAGAGCCCTCGACCGGTGCCGCCGCACCAGGCGCGGCAGGCGCCGGCGACGCGGAAGGCGCGGAGACCAGCACAGAAGGCAAGGATGCCGACGGCAGTAAGAGCGAGGATCACACCGAACAGCCGTAAGGGTCCGCTGGTGGACAACTTCGATAACTGAGTAGTGGTACCGCACTTTCTTGCCGGACAACAGCCGCCGAGTGGGAGTTAGACCCCGCCGGGGAACCCGAGCTGGCGCCATGCTTCGTAGACAGCCACCGCCGCCGTGTTCGAGAGGTTCATCGAACGACGGCCGGGCACCATCGGGATACGGAGCCGGTCGGTGATACGCGGGTCCGTGAGCACCTGCGCCGGCAACCCGGTGGGCTCGGTCCCGAACAGCAATACGTCGTTCTCACGATATGCCACATCGGTGAACCGGGTAGTGGCCTGCGTGGTGAATGCGTAAACCCGCTCCGGACGCAGTGCCGCCCATGCCGCCGCCAGATCCGCATGCACTGTCACCGCCGCCAAGTCGTGGTAGTCCAGCCCCGCCCTGCGTAATTTCGGCTCGGACAGATCGAACCCGAGAGGTTCGATCAGATGTAGATGACATCCGGTCCCCGCGACCAGTCGGATCGCGTTGCCAGTATTCGGCGGAATGCGCGGCTCGTGGAACATCAGATTTAGCACAACAGTGAGGCACCTTTCATTCATGTCCGGACCTGGGAAAACCTTACGTGTCCTTGGCAGAGTTCGTCTGTCCCGGTCTACGGCGGAGTCAACTTCCATCGAACGTCAGAA
>NZ_JBWSOR010000026.1:0-59411 GCF_056629435.1 Nocardia sp. TBRC8007
TGCAACGCCCGATTCCCGATGATCCCGCCACTAGCACCATCAAAGAGGACGTGATGCGCCACAAAATGCAGAAACACCCGCCGCCCCGACAACCGGACCACCCGAACAACCGCCAACCGATCCCGCTGCAGATCGAACCGCGTCCGCGACCACTCCTCCATCAACACACCAGCACGCTCCACCCCATCGGCCACTCCCTCCAGATCCACCACCTCCGGCCTCCACCCACCCAACTCCCCCACCACCAAACACGGACCCTCCACACCCACAACCACATTCACCCCAGCCATCGACGCCTCCACCAACGCCTGCCGCACAGCCTCACCCAACACATCAAGATCGATCACACTCTCGTAGTGAACATCCAGATAACCCGCCACATTGAACGGCAGATCGGGATCCAACTCCTGCGACAACCACACCCCGAACTGATTCACCGTCAACGGGCAAGAACAAGAAGAAGAAACCAGATCCGTCATCGTGAATACCTCGTGAATAGCTCGGTGAGAAAAGTTCCTCGATAACCCGGATCACCACACTGAACCAATCCACAACGACCGAACAGGACCAGAGAGAAAACATGCAACCCGGAAATTTCCCCGAGCCTACCCACTCACCCACACCACCGCAGCACCCAAAACCACACAACGCTCGAACACGAAACTAATTCAGTCGGATACGGCACCCTCACGCAACACAATCGAAACGCCGATAACAATATCTTGAAGCAACACGATTATGAAGCACACTGTTCACGAAATATAAGCTATCGTCCGAACCGCAAGACATGCATTATACAAAATTCATACAACATAAGAATATCGCGGGGGAACTATCTCGGCATCGGTGTTTCCGGAAGTTTCTCTGAGTAGGTTTGCGCGTCAGGTCAGCGGTCGGCGAAGGTGATCGCGAACGCGTTGACCGCGGGCTTCCAGTGTATGGTCCATCGTGCCCGACCTACGCTGGTCGGGTCGAGCGAACGGGTCACCAGGTACAGGCACTTCAACGCGGCTTGCTTATTAGTCACGTGGAATCAATCCGAGAGGTTCGACGGCTCCGAATTTGACCATGGAACTGGAGGCAGGTTTGGCGGCAACGGGGTTGGCGGAGTTCTTGCAGGTCTGTACGGAGCATGGGTTCGAGCCGGTCACTGCGAACCACGCTGACGTCGTGATCTTCGTTCGAGAGCTGACCGGTCGGGCCAGCCGCCGCGGGGCGAATGTGGTATCGATCGATTCCGGGTGCGGGCTGGCGAACGCGACAATTCAGCAGCGACTGGTGCCGATTCGGTTGTTCTATGACTTTCTGATCAAGGAAGGTGTCCGGGAGTCCAATCCTGTTGGGCGGGGTCGATATACGTCTGGAAGGAAGTGGGGAGGCCAGCAGCGCGGGCTGGTGCCGCGGTTGGTGAAATTGCCCTGGATCCCGACCGAGCAGCAGTGGCTGACGTGCTAGTGTGTCGCGCCTGAAATGCGTTGAAGATATTTAGCGAGTGATTCGAGGATCTTTTCTGCAGTTTTGCGCCAGACGAATGGTTTCCGGTCGGCGTTCCATTGCTCGATCCAGGCTGTGATGTCTTTGTCCAGTGCCGCGACGCTTGTGTGGACTCCGCGGCGCAGGAGTTGGTCGGTGAGGAACCCGAACCAGCGTTCGGCGGGTAGCGAGGGCGTGTTACCACGCCCTCGCCCCCTAAGAACCGGCCGTGCCCGCTTTCCAGGCAACTGGCTCAAGCAAGCCCTGAAGGCTCACAGGTCGGCTGAAGTGCGGTGCCCGCCACCGTTTTTAGTGTGATTGTGGTGGCAGTGGGCGTGGACGAGACGCGTTGCGGTGTAGTCGTCCGGTTGGTGAGCGTTCGAGATGGTGATCGCCTGTCGGCGGATCGCGGTGCGGGCGGCCGTGAGCCACTGCTGCCACTGGTGCGGCGTTTGTGGTTCACGGTCGGTGTGCAGCAGCAAACCCCGGCAGAGTGGGCATCGGCCGTTCTGCGCGCGCAAGCGGCGCAGGGTGTCCTTGCCCACCGGGGGTGTGCGGCGGCGACGCCGCTCGGTCCAGTAGTCGGCCAGCGCGAGATCGTCCGGAGACGCCGCGCCGGTGACCATTCGGTGCCGGACGATCGGTGTCCAAGCGAACTTGCGCAGGTAGAAGCCGCTGTCGCGGCTCCCGAACACCCACTTGTCCGCTCGGGCGGGGTTGAACGCTCCGAAGTAGCGGGCTTTGACCCAATACATCGGTTTGTTCGAATGACGGAATCTGGCCCACTTGTAGACCAGCCGCCAGACGTGGGCGTCCAGAGCAGTGAATGCCCGTTTCGAAACCCCGATCCGGTAGTAGGCCGCCCATCCGGTGATGATCGGATTGAGAGTAGCGGTCACCGCGTCGGCGTTGGAGCCACGCAGCCGCTTCATCTCGGTGGACAGCTTCAGCCGGATGCGCCGCAGCGCGGCGTTGCTCGGCTTGGTCAGCAGCTTCCCGTTCGGGTAGCGGCGAATGTTGAACCCCAGAAAATCCACGCCCTGATCCAGGGTCGTGATGCGAGTCTTGTCCTCGTTGAAGACGAGTCCTCTGGGAGCCAGCCACTGCGCCAACTGCTGCTTGACCTGTTCGGCCTGCTCGCGTGAATAGCACAGTGCGAGAAGGTCATCAGCGTAGCGGATAACCACCGGGCAGCCCTTCACCGTTTTCCCGGCACGGGTGCCGGTGGTGTAGGAGCGGACCCCGGCGGCGGCCTCCATGCCGTGCAGAGCAACATTGAGTATCAACGGACTGATCACCCCGCCCTGGGGAGCTCCCTCCTCAGTCGACGCGAAACGACCCTGATCGACCACGCCGGCACTCAGCCACTGCCGCACCGGTCCCCGTGCAGGGAAAGTGCCCAGTGAGCCGAGGATGTGGTCGTGGTCGAGATGGTCGAACGCGGCGGCCAGATCGGCGTCGAGAATCCACACGCGTTTGGCGTCGGTGCGGCTGGCAGTGGTGTGTATGGCCACGATGGCGTCGTGACATCCCCGGCCCGGCCGAAACCCATAGGATCTGGGTTCGAACCGGGCCTCCCACTCGGGTTCCAGCGCGTTGACCACCAGCGCTTGCAGCGCTCGATCAGCGATCACGGGAATCCCCAACCCGCGGCGGCGTCCGTTGCTTTTCGGTATGAACACCCGCTTGACCGGCCGAGGCAACCACGCGGCAGTGCCGTGCTGCAACCAGTCGACCATGTCGGTCTTCTGCTCCGCATCCGCCACCACCTCGCCGTCGATCCCGGCGGTCTTGCGGCCCGCATTGAGCTCCGTAACCCGCCGCACCGACATCAGTGCGTTCGCGCGGGAACAAAGCATCAGCTTCTGCAGATTCCGGACCTTCTTCAGGTCCCCTGCCTGTGAGGCCGCGAAAATCCGCTGCCGCAACCGCCGTACCTGATCCTCGACCGTGCGCCAACGCACGGCATCCCAGTCGGGAACCGGGTCTGCGGGTCCGTTCACCAGCATTGTGGTGTCCAACTTGCCCCTTCCAGTTCTGACGATTCGGTCATCGAGTTGTTCGCAGGCTCACCCGACTCGCGTCAGCACCCTTTCAGAGCCTGGTGACAAAGGGTTAAGCGCTGGCCAGGACCGGCCCGTAGAGGGCCGGGCCGATCTTTCTGATGTGGTCCTGGTGCGACCACTGCGACAGCCGGACCCGGAAACTGTTGTGGTTGTCGATCCCGAGAATCGCGGCCAGCTCGACGCCTTTCCACGCCCGCCACGGCTGCGCGGTGACCAGCTCCACCACCTTCCCACGCGCGTCAAGACTGGTCAGTTCCGGCAGCGGTGGCGGGTCGCCCCACCGACTGGCTGGCGGCTCACCGACCAGTTCCCGAGTCAACCGCCGCGTCATGTGATGCACTGTGGCCCACCAGATCATCGCCTCGTGATGGGCGGGGTCGCGCTCGTAGACCCGAACCAGCCGCCGGTAGCGGGTCAGCCACGCGAAGGACCGCTCGACCACCCACCGGCGCGGAAACACGACGAACCCCCGGGTGTCGTCCGACCGTTTCACGATCGACACCGACAGCGCCAGAGCGGATTTCGCCCACACGACCAGGCGGCCGGCGTAGCCGCCGTCGGCCCAGACCAAGGTGACGGTGGAGAACTTCTCCCGCAGCCGGGCCAGCAGCGGGTGGGCGCCGTCACGGTCCTGGACCGACGCGGCGGTGACGACCACGCTCAGCAGCAGCCCGAGGGTGTCGACCGCGATGTGTCGTTTCTGGCCCTTGGTCTTCTTGCCCGCGTCGTACCCACACGCCCCGGCCCATACCGTCTCGGCCGCGCGGACGGTCTGGGAATCGATGCTCCCGGCGGTGGGCAGCTCACCGCGCCCGGCCAGCACTCGCAGGCGACCACGTAGCCGGTCGGCGAGGCGTTCGGGCAGACCACGCGCTGACCAGCGGGTGAAGAACGCATACACCGCCGCCTGCGGCGGGAAATCGACCGGCAGGGCGCACCACTCGATGCCGTAGCGGGCCACATACCCGATCGCGTCGAGCATCGCGCGCAGATCGTGCACCATCGGCCGGCCGGTGGCTCTGACCAGTTCGGCCATCACCGCTCGCGCCTCTTTCTCCAGGACCGCCCACTCGGTATCGGTGAGATCGGACGGATACGACATCGTCCGGACATGGCATCGGCAGCCCGATGAAGCGCAACCGCTGGCGCTCGCGGGTACGAGAGTGTAGACAGACAGGTGGGCTCCTGGTTCTGGTGGTGCGTAGACAACACCTCGATTACCAGGAGCCCGCCTCGTTCGCGGGTGGATCGCTCGAATCTCTGAACATGTAGCGGCTCAACACCTCACGCCGAGGCCGGATCTCACCAAGCAAAGTGTTTGTCACCAGGCTCTAAGAACGACGAGGTCGGCGAGGCGGCGTCATGACCGGGTGCCGGTTGTCCCGCCATTGTCGATATCGAGTGCCGCAGCAGATGCCAGCTTGCTCACAAACCAGTCGCGGGCGAGTTCCGCGACCTTCTCCAATGCGCCCGTTTCCGCGAACAGGTGTGTCGCACCCGACACCACCGATAGCACCGTCTCCCCTGGAATCTCCTGTGCCGCCCACCGGTTCAGCTCCAGCACGACATGATCGTGACCGCCTACGATCAACAGGGTCGGCGCACGTACCGCGGCCAACGCAGCTCCGGCGAGATCTGCCCGGCCACCACGTGACACCACTGCGGCGATCTCCACGCCGGGGTGAGCTGCCGCCATAAACGCTGCGGCAGCCCCCGTGCTGGCCCCGAAGTAACAGATCCGCATACCGGCGACCTCGGCGCGACCGGTCAGCCAACCGGTGGCCTCGACTAGCCGCCGCGACAATAATCCGATATCGAAGACCCGCGCCCGGTCGATCTCTTCCTCCGGGGTGAGCAGGTCGAAAAGCAGTGTGCCGAGTCCAGCCCGATTCAGCACCTCGGCCACGTAGTGATTGCGTGGGCTGTGTCGGCTGCTGCCGCTGCCGTGCGCGAACAGCACTGCCCCTAGCGGGTTCTCCGGAATAGTGAGATGCCCGGCCAGGTCGACCTCACCGGCCTGGATCCACACCTCCTCATCACACAGCGGCGGATCGCTCTCCGGGTCTTTTCGGAGTTCCAGCCGCGCTCCCTCGGCCTGGCGCAGCAGCTCATCGACCTCTTCGGCGGATACCTGCTCGAAACGGCGATACCAGCAGCCGACAGCACCGAACCACGTGGGCACTTCCAGACAGACCACCTCGTCGGCTTCGTCTTTCAGCATGGCCAGCGCGTCATCCGGTGCCACCGGAACGGCCAGCACTACCCGCTGCGCTCCTTGTGCCCACGCGACCTGGCAGGCGGCGCGAGCAGTCGCGCCGGTAGCGATGCCATCGTCGACAATGACCACGGTGCGGCCCGACAACTCGATACGTGGGTGCGTGCGCCGCAGCCACTCGACCCGCCGTGTCAGTTCACCACGTTCCCGGCGCTCCACCATCGCCATGTCCTCACCGGTGAGTCCACCGTGCGCGACGACGACATGATTGATCACCAGCACATCGTCCTCACCGATTGCACCGAACGCGAACTCCGGTTGATACGGAACACCGAGTTTACGTACCACGATCACATCCAACGGCGCACCCAACGCCCGCGCGACCTCATAAGCGACCGGCACACCACCGCGAGGCAAACCGACGACGAGAACATCCTCAGCACGGAGATACTCGAGCCGCTGAGCCAATCGGCGTCCAGCGTCACGGCGATCGTCGAACACCATCGCACACCTCCTCATGGCTCTTTTCAGCGTGGGCTTCGAGGGGATACGACAGCAGGTCCGATCGTTGCTCAGTCGAGGGCCGTTGGTCCCTGGATATGGTCGTCGGCGCGCGAAGACCTTCGTCATCGGTTGCCATCGAACCGAGCCGCGATGCCACCGCAGGTGCCGGTGACCAAAGTCTATGCACTACACCGCCAAGGGATATAGCGGTCTTGAACTTTCTCGACTTGGCTCTAGTACAGATCGTGTGGATGCCGAAACGGAGACAGGAGCGGTCATGTCTCATAAGACAGCACTCCCGCAAACAAGCGAATCCGGTATCGAATCGTCCGAGGCGCTGTCCGAATCCGAGGCAACATCACAGACCACCGAATCGGAAACGAAGACCACTGAGGACGATGGGCTGTATGTCCCGATTCCGACGATCGGAGTGCGGACGACACGTGTGCCACGGCCACCCGGACCACATACGGTGGCGGCCGGCGTTTCGTCTGCCACTGGGGCGGTGCGCCGTCGGCTGACCGATCGCGAGTCGTTGCTCTACTACGGCGGCCTCGGTGCGGCAGCTGTCACCGGGTTGGTGTCGTGGCCGGTGGCCACAGCGATCGGCGCAGGCGTATGGGTGGCGAGCCGGGCCCGCCGCAACCGGGATACCGATCGATAGCTTCCGATCGAGCGCCGGTATACGTATCAGTCGTCGGTGCCCTCACCGGGGGCGCCAGTGGAGTGTCTGCCCATGAGAACCGGCATACGCCAACGGAAATCCGTCCAACGCTACAACGAATCGCCCGGGCGGATCCGATACCGGCACTGGGAGCTGATCGCTCACCGAACCGATGACGCCGTAGAACTCGTTGGACAACCAGTGGCAGGGCAGGCCCCTAACCGTTCGTTCGAAACGGACCCGCTCGTCGACGCTTAGATAGCGCAGGACAGCGCTGTGGAAGACCACCACCGTCGCTTCCTCGGGCGCGGCATCTACCAGCGCGGGCACTGTCTCGTTCAGATCGCCGGAGATCACATCCACCGGATCGGCCCTGGCAATCGCCGCTGCGTCGCGTAAGCGCTGCAGCCGTTCGGATTGTCCGGGCCAGACCAGGCACTCGAGCCACCGCATCTCATCGGCATCATGCACATCCAGCGGGTTCAGATCGACCCCGGCTCGTGAGATCACCTCGGGCAGTCGATCTGGAAGCGGTGGATCGCCCGAAGTCGTACACTGCACGAGCACCTGTGCGGGGCCGTCGGCGGGATGCAGCTCATATCGATCGTCGTAACGGTAACTGAACCGATCCGGGTAAAGGCACAAACCCGCGGATGCACCCACTTCGATCAGGGCCAGGGGGCCGGGAAGCCGGGCCAAGGCCGGAAGAAGTACCGCGGTTCTGCCGACCTCGTTGGTTTGCGTCCTGTGCGCGGTCGCAACCGCCGCGACATCATACCAATGCTGCAGCATCCAGTCCCTGAGCTCGTGAAACGATGCCTCGGCCAGCCCGAGATAGCGCGCCGACGCGAGCACAAGATTCGGCTGTTTCTTCTCCTCCGGCAGCTGATCGATCAACGACAATAGCTGCGGATCCGAGGCGATGCCCGACGCCCATGCCTCATAGCACGAGGAATAACCCTGTGCTTCGACTTCGGCGAAATGCTGATACCAACCAGCCGTTGCACTCGAAGTCATACCTCCGTTCTACACGGATGCGTTGTACACGAATGCTCACCAGCCAACTATCCGGCTCTGACCTGCGCGAACAATAGTCATGTCCGTGGAGCAGAACCATTCCGGGCAGTGGCCACCGGCATCTGCGTAAGTCAGGACGTCGATAGTACCTCTCATGGCGGGACCTTCGCCCCTGTGCAGCGGTAACTCGCGCGGCGCACGCTCATCGCACGAAGATCGAGGAGGCTTTGATGGAGTATCGAGTGGCCCTGGTTGAATCGGCGCCGGAGACGGTGCTTCGTGTGCCGCGCGAGATCCGTCCGAACCCGCATCTGCTCGGCGAGGACGTCGTGGAAGGAATGCGGGAACTGACCCGGATCGCGCAGCACGCCGGACTGACCGCCAGTGGCGCACCGACGATCACGTTCAACCAAAAGCTGCCGACCGATGAATCGATCTCGGTGGATTTCGGTGTGCCGGTCGAACCAGCGCCCAACCTCGGACCGAGTTCCGGCGCGCAGGTCATCGTACTGCCGGGTGCTCTCGTTGCGCGTACCTGTCACCATGGCAGTTACCGCGATCTCGGCGCTGCCTATCGCGCGCTACAGGAATGGTTGCGCGAGGCTGGCTATCAGCCGATCGGCCCGCCGACCGAGGCGTACTTGATCGGTCCGGACGAGGTAAGCGATCCGGATCGACTGCTCACCGAGATCAGACTGCCGGTGGCCCCGTTACCGGCCATCGCGGTTCATCTGGCTGTTCCGTTCACAGACGCCGCCACACGGACTCGGGATGCGTTGCAGTCCCAAGGGCTCAGTGTGATCACCGAGATCGATGTGCGGAGCGTCCTGCGGGAGAAGATCGGCGAGCACATAGAGGACTATCTGATCCTCGAAGTCTGCGATCCCAGGCTTGCCCACCACGCATTGACCACTGATCGCCGAGCCGGGCTGCTTTTTCCGTGCAGCATCGTGGTGCGTTCAGTCGAGACAGGCACTCTCGTCGAGTCTACCGATCCCAACATTCTTGTCCGTGTCACCGGCGAATCCGCACTGCGCACGGTCGCCGATGCCACGCGTCAGCTGCTCGCCGCCGCATTGGAGAGCCTCCGCGATTCAGCACCTACGACGATGTGATCGACCTCGGCAACGCCGCGACCGGGGTATGGCAGCGGAACAGGTCACCGCTCACCAGCGGTGACCATGGTCCCGTCCGCCCGGGCAGGAGTCCTCTCACCGAGCTATGGGCATACGAGCAGGCTTGCCGATATGGAAAAGGAAACCCCCCATATCGCAGTGGTCTATGCGACCGAACAGGGGTCGACTCGCGATATCGCCGAATTCATCGGCACCGAACTGGCGGCCCACGAAGCGACTGTCGAATTCGCCGATATCGCCCATGCCCCAGACTTGTCCCGTTTCGACACTCTCATCTTGGGGAGCGCCGTGCACGACAGAGCTCTTCTGCCCGTTGCCGCCAACTATGTGCGCACCCACCACAACGAATTGGCCGACCGCGATGTCTGGCTGTTCAGCGTCGGACTCGCCCCAGCCCTGCGTGGGCCGATCGGCCGTCGTGTCGGCCGGGTCGTACCGAAGCGGATCGCCATGCTCCGTGATTCGATTGTCGCGCACGACTATCAAGCTTTCGCGGGTTATTACGAACAAACGAGCATCTCGCTGCGCAAGCGTCTCGTCTACCGACTGCTGGGCGGTAGACGTTACGGGGATCTCCGGGACTGGATCGCGATCCGCGCATGGGCCGACACCATCGCCCGTAGCTTACAGCTGCCCCCAGCGCACTTCACCACGATTCATCCGTGAAAGGCGCACATACATGAGCTACCATCGAGACCCCACTGGCGGCAGCCACCGGCATCACGCGACCGGAATCGTACTTTCCGAGAGGCTGTCCGGTGTCGCACCCGGCGCGGGCGGACCGGTAACCAGGAAGGGGATATGCGATCGGTACCGTTATCGTCCGGTCGTATCCGGTCGCGGTGACCAGATTGTGATGCGCTCACGGAGACGCTGGATCTCCTGTTCGATGCCTTCGGCGAGCACCGCGATATCGGGTGCGCTGTCATAGTCCCCGGTGATTCCGAAAGTCAGGCAATCAGCGTAACTGAGGACCGCGACCGCAGTGCGCAACCGCATAGCGATAGGCACAACAGGCAGCAAGTCCAGAACCGGACATCCGCACACTGATAGTTCGTGCCGCGGTCCAGGCACATTTGTCGCGAACGTGGCGACACTGCGCTGAGGAAAGCGCGCCAGCAGCCGCAGAGTCCACGCCACTGGCGCGAACGGAAGCCGACCGACCAGCGCGAACACCGAATCCTCCGCCCGCGACTCGGCGCTGGACTTGCGCTCCGATAACCGCGCGTGAATCGTGCTCAGCCGCTCGACCGGATCGGAAACATCGATCGGCAGGAATGGCAACATCGCCGAGATCTGGTTATCGAGGGCGCATTTTGTCTGCGTGGTCGTTATCGAAACCGGGATGAGAACGCGCAACTTGTCGGAGGCCGGCAGCTCATGTCTACCGAGTAGCAAGTCGCGGTACGCGGCCGTGACAACAGATAAGACAACATCGTTGACAGTAACGCCGAACACTACACTGATCTCGCGGACCTCCGACAGGTTGGCCCTGGCGACAACATAGCGCCGCTGTCGTCCAATTGGTCCGTTGAGCGAAGTCTCAACGGCCGGGGAGAGCGTGGCCACAGCCAAAGGCGCCAACCTGCGCACCGTCCCGACCACACACCGCGGTACGACTACAGACAGCCGTACTCCCTCGCGAACCATGCCGATCAACCGCGAACCGGACCCGCTACCCGGCTCTGATTCGACGCGATTCGCCGGTTCCATCGGCATCTCATCACAGAGATATTCGAGCAAAGAAACTCCCGACACCCCATCGACCAAGCTGTGATGCGCTTTGACGATCAGCGCCCAGCGATCCTGCGCGAGATGCTCGACAATAATGCACTGCCACAATGGATGGTCGCGGTCGAGTCGCTCTTCGAGTTCGCCCGAGATCAGTTCACACAGTGTCCGCTCATCGCCTGGCTCGGGCAGCGCGGCTCGACTGAGGTGATGGGCGAGATCGAAATGAGGATCGTTCTCCCAGACAGGGGTGACCAGGTCAAAGGGCGCCCGGCGCACTTTCTGCCGAAGCCGGACATTGTGTTCCACCGCTCCGGTGAGCAGGGCGGTGATCTCGTTCCGGCTCGGCGGCATACCGGAAATGATTGCCACTACGGCGATACCGAGACTGATATGCCGATCAGCGTCCTCTAGCTCCATGAAGCCTGAATCGAGGGGGCGCAGTTCGGTTGTCGGCCGGGGAACTGACGTCGCCACTCATGCCATACTGCCGACCGAGGCACAGCATCGTGAGATGCGAAGGTAACCGCTGCCCATGACCGTCGTCACATGGCAATAGCAATGAGATACGGCGGCAGCAATGGGGTACGGAGGCGGGGCTGAGACTGTGTGGCAGTCGAAAAGGAACCTCGGTCGTGACAGCGCCGAGGATGGGATCGCATGTGTTTCAGCGCGCACGTACGATGATCAATGGGCATTCCACCGAATGCGACAGCGCGGCACTGGTAGAACCGAGCAGCATTCCGGTGAACCCTCCCCGACCGTGGCTGCCGACTACAAGCAGCTGAGCGTTTTCCGATTCTTCCAGTAATGAGCGAACCGGCCGATCCCGCATCAGTACACGCCGTACCGACACGTCCGGATACCGCTCACTGAAGCCTGCGAGACTCTCCGCGAGCAGGATGTCCTCATGCTCCTGCACGATATCCCAGTCGAGCAGTGGAAGGTCGATTCCCGTCATGTCACTCCACGCGTGCAGTGCGATCAACCCGACTCTGCGCCGCGAAGCCTCCTCGAAAGCGATCTCTATGGCGGCCACGCTGTTGTGGGTGCCGTCGACTCCGACAAGGACGGGTTTTTCCGACGAGACAGCATCTGTGGCCGAAGTCGAACGCACGATCGCGACGGGACAATGTGCGTGTCGGGTCAGCGCTGCCCCCACCGAGCCGAACAATTCGCGACGGAATGCTCCGAGCCCCCTGCTGCCCACAACCAGCGTTCTGGCCTGTCGGGAATGGTCGATCAGGTAGGTGACGATCGGTTCGAGAATTAATTCGGTGCTGATCGCCGGCGCTTCGCCGGGCGTCGTCGTCCGGGCCACTCGGACCGCCTCGGTGAGCGCGCGCTCACCGTCCTCGCGGAGCAACTCCGTTTCTGCTTCGACCGGTTGGCGCCCGAAGCCGAAACCGGGCCGGAGTGCAATAGAGGTGACTATGTGCAGTCTGCCGCGGTGCACCGCGGCATCCACGGCTGCCCACGCGACCGCGTGGTATGAGGTGGTCGAACCGTCCACGGCGACCACAATCGGTAGATTCACCTGCTTGGCCTGTGTGGTCGTGTTCTCTGCCATCCGACCCTCCTCGGGTTCTGGCTTTGTCATTCGGCATCTCTGCCGATCGGCCTGCTCATCCGCCGCCACTCCGAATCCCAGTGGGTACTGCGGATCCGACCGAGCAGCCAGTCGGTGGACAGCACCAGAGCTATTGCGGGGAAAAGTATTCCGAACATGACAGCAAGTCCGGACATGGTAGCCGACCAGAATGCTTCGGAAGCCGGATGCGGCGGTGTGGTCATCCGCCCATTCGGATCGAGCCATACCATAACGAGGCTACCCAGCTCAGGTGCCCGAGCTACCTCCACAGTCGCGCTGCTTTGTCTGCCGTCATGATCCCAACGCACCAGTACTTCGGACCGTTCCGCTGCCCCGCGGTAGTGGTCGGATGTCATCGCCTGTCGGTTCCCCGTAACGATTGCCGGTACGGGGATTTTCTGTGAGTTCTCGGTATGAATGCGCTCCGTGGCTGAGTTATAGCCCGCGTTTCCCGCCGCGCCGGCTATCGGAACAGCGAACAGCACTACCACCGCGGCGAATAGTCGCACCGACACAGCCCACCGGTCAGAGGTGCGTACCAGCGGGTTGTCGTTCCATGGCCGTGCTCGCCACAGTCGAATCGGCAATGACGGGTAGTGCGACACGTGACCTACCTCTTTCGCGCACCTCGCATCACAAGTCCGTCGGATCCAGCGGAGACAGGACCTCCGCGAGAGGTCGACGCGGAGTGGCCGGAATCGGGTCGGCACTGGTTACCGCCCAACCGATTCGAATAATGATCTGTGGGTATCCGGTGTTGTCCAGAACGTTCGTACGGATCCGGTTTCGGGTATCGGTCAGTTCCATCGGCTCGGTCAACGGACAGGTCGCCAGTCCGAATGTCGCGGCGGTCAGCAGTACTGCACTCATGGCTTCCCCCGCTCGCAGCTGGGACATCCGATCATCACTGCTCGTGCTCAGCAGCATCATCCGGTCGGCAGCCTCGATGTCACGGACAACCGCCTGCGGTAGACCTGGATTGGAGAACGGCCGCACCGTTGGATCGGTGGCGAGCGATACCGCATTGCGCGCGGGTACGCCCTGCGGTGCGGCATGCCTACCGCTCCACTGCGCCAGTTCGGCGCCGTAGGAGAAATCACGGGCGTGTCGCCACGCTGCTTGTTCGAATGCCCGCAACAGCTGGGTCCGAGCAGGTTCGGCATCGACATCGCGTACAAGCACCCCATGTGCGGCACCAGCGGCGATGATGTTCTCGACATAAGAACTGGGCACTTCCCAAGAGGTGTAGCGCCTGCGATCAGTGCGACGCGTACTGATGGCTCCCGCCATCTGGACGTCCTCAGGGGTGAATGTGGCCGGGAGGAATTCGATGGCCGCGAGATGTTCGGGCTCAGCCGGATCCGGCAGTCGATGGATCTGTGTCTCCCACTCCAGTGCCCTGGCTGCGATCCGGAAATGATGCAGTGCCGCACCACAACTCAACAACAGATCGCGACCGTCCGGGTCCGTATGCCGCAACCGGCGACTCTCATCGGCGTACAGATGCACGGAATTGTCACCGAGCCGCCACGACCACGGTTGGGTATTGTGCACCGATGGCGCTCGTACCGCCAGTGCGAGCGCGGATCGCAGCGTTTCAGGGTCGGGGTATGTTCTCGGCATCGCTTGCCCCTTATCAGGATTCTTCTGGCAGGCCCGGCGCCCGACCGGCGGTGGCGCCACCGTTCAGCGCGAACTCCGACGGCCACGACCGCTGGGTTCGTCATTCAGCATCGCGCGATCCGACGATAGAGATGACGGCCGAAAGTCACCGAATATCGGGCCCTCCGACCATGATCGGCCTATCCGGACAGTCCGGTGTACGGCCCACGCGCCATACTCCCTACCCTGGAGTAGGGCAGGCGCATCCCCGCACCCTATCGTCGAAGGGCTGCGCGATTCATGGACTCATGACCGATTGTGCGACACCGCCTATCGCAACCACATGTCCGCGTCTGCCGGTCAGCACCCCGCACACGTCGCGGCCGCGCACCACAGCCGTTGTCCATCAGGGTCGGTTCCGGACGCTCCAGCCGACCTATCCGCTCAGCCCGGATATCATCGAGTAGTCACCCGGAAAAGGACTTTGGTCCTCATTCCAGGGCCGTCGGGTTGCGTAGTCTCGACCACACCACCTACCCCTGGATTGGACGCCACCATGATCACGGTGTTTCTGGTCGACGACCACGAAATAGTCCGTCGAGGCCTGGTCGACCTGCTCTCGACCGACCCGGCGCTCTCCGTTGTCGGCGAAGCCGGTGATGTTGCCCAGGCTCTCGCCCGCATACCCGCACTTCAGCCGGATGTCGCCGTCCTCGATGTGCGCCTGCCCGATGGCAATGGCATCGAACTCTGTCGCGAGCTCCTGTCGAAACTCGACAATCTGCGCTGCCTGATCCTTACCTCGTTCACTGATGAGCAGGCCATGCTCGATGCCATTCTCGCCGGGGCGAGCGGCTACGTTGTGAAGGACATCAAAGGCATGGAGCTGGCCAAGGCCATCAAAGAAGTCGGCGCCGGACGTTCCCTGCTCGATAACCGTGCCGCCGCCGCCCTCATGCAGCGACTCCGCGCGAACACGCGGCAAGACGGCCCACTAGCCGGACTCACCGAACAAGAGCGCAAGTTACTGGACTTGCTCGGCGAAGGACTGACAAACCGACAGATCGCCGAACGTATGTTCCTGGCCGAGAAGACAGTGAAGAACTATGTTTCCCGGCTGCTCGCCAAGCTCGGCTTGGAACGGCGCACCCAAGCAGCCGTATACGCATCCAAACTCCGGTCGCAGTCGACCAGACCCCCTATCGGCTTCTGAACAGTGCCGCGAACCAAGCCGACGCCGATCGCACGATGAGGCGCGCCCGCCACGCAACAGGGCCCGTTATGCCCGAATATTCGAGCGTGGCGCGCAGGTGAAATACTCTTGCACTATGGCCACCTGCCGTGGACACGCCGGGATTCGGGAGTAGTCGACATGACCGATGACGTGCCGACCGACACCTACTCGGTGCGCGATACACTTTCGCAGTTGCGATTACACGAACTGCTCACCGAGGTCAAGGATCGAATCGAGCAGATCATCGACGCGCGCGATCGGATGGACGGCCTGATCGAAGCGATGCTGACCGTCACCTCAGGGTTGGACCTGGATCACACCCTGCATACGATCGTGCATGCCGCCACCTCACTCGTCGACGCCCGCTACGGGGCGCTGGGCATCCGCGGCCACGATCAACAACTCACCCAGTTCGTCTACGAGGGTGTCGACGAGCCGACCCGACAGCTCATCGGCGATCTCCCCCAAGGCCACGGCGTCCTCGGGCTGCTGTTCAGCCAGCCGAAACCGATCCGCCTCGACGACCTGGCCGACCACCCGCTCTCGGTCGGATTCCCTGCCCACCACCCGCCGATGCGCACCTTTCTGGGTGTCCCGGTCCGCATCCGTGACCAGATATTCGGCAACCTCTACCTCACCGAAAAAGCCAACGGCCTGCCGTTTACCGAAGACGACGAGGTCATTGTGCGGGCATTGGCCGCAGCAGCCGGCATCGCGATCGACAATGCGCATCTCTACGAATCCGCTCGTACCCGGCAGGCCTGGATCGAGGCCACCCGCGACATCACAACAGAATTCCTTGCCGGAACCAAGCCCGACCAGGTCCTGGCGCACGTTGTCGACCACACTCGTCGACTCACCGGCTCAGAACGGACATTCCTCGCGGTCCTTCCGGAACCGGACAACAGCCAGGAGGAGATCACCGAACTCGTGATCACCCACGCGACAGGTGCCGAACACTGGCAGCGTCCCAGCACACTCCCTTTCACAGACACAACCATCGGCAAGGCGTTCCGACTGCGTGCCCCACAGCGGCTCGACGACTCCCGCCGTGCCGATCTCGGCAAGATATTTCCAGACGCCGGGCCCGCGCTGGTTCTTCCTATGCAAACCCCCGATTACATCGTCGGCGTGTTGGTCGCGCTGCGTAACACCGAATCGGCACCATACGATGACGAGATCCTCGGATTGACCGCGTCCTTCATGGACCAGGCAGCACTGGCGATGCGTCTGGCCGACGCTCAGCACCGCATGCGCGAGCTGGACATCCTGTCCGATCGTGATCGGATCGCCAGAGACCTGCACGATCACGTCATTCAACGGCTGTTCGCCGTAGGCCTGAACCTGCAGGGCACGGTGCCGCGTACGCATGAGCCTGAAGAAGTATGTGAGCGGATCGCCGAAGCAATCGACGACCTGCAGGAAGTCGTCCAGGAGATCCGCACCTCGATCTTCGATCTGCACGGCGGCAGCGGCCATGGCACGCGACTGCGGCAACGCATCGAGGACGCGGTCCGGCAACAGACCGCCGCCAGCGGGATCCGCGCCACGGTCCGCATCGCCGGGCCGCTGTCGGTGATCGAACCCGAGCTGGCCGACCACGCGGAAGCTGTCATCCGGGAAGCGGTCAGCAACGTGGTCCGGCATTCCGGTGCCGGATCGGTGTCGGTCGAGATCGCGGTGGCCGACGACTTGACCATCCTCGTCGAAGACGACGGATGCGGAATACCGGAGAAAGTCACGCCGAGCGGACTGCGAAACCTGCACCGGCGGGCCGAAGAAGCTGCCGGAGCCCTTACCATCACAGCAGGCTCAGGTTCGGATGGAAGTGCTGTCGGAACCAGACTGTACTGGAGAGTACCGCTGCACTGAGTGCCCCACTCGTAGCCCCCTGCGCAGAAAAGGTAGATCACCCCTGGTAATCGACCGGTCCAGAATCTACCATCTAGCCGATCAACTGGGCCGAAGGAAGTTCGACTATGACAACGAGGTCGTGGTGGGGATGGGGCACTGTCCACAATGCGGTGACCGGCGCCGAGCGAGTGGCGCTGACAAGCCGGGTGGCAGCTTTGCTGCCCGAGGCAGATCTGACAGTGCACGAGGCGCCCGATCCGATCTCGTTGGATGTGCCGGCCTCCCGTAGCCGAGTACCGGATTCGTTGGCTCATCTGGCCTCGGACGATCTCGACGATCGCGTTCGACACAGCCATGGGCAGGCATTCCGTGACGTGGTGCGCAATCTGCTCGGTCGCATCGACCATGTGCCCGATCAGGTGGTGCGGCCTCGAACCGAACGGGATGTGGTCGACCTCTTGGACTGGTGCACGAACGCCCATGTAGCCGCCGTGCCGTTCGGTGGTGGGACATCGGTGGTGGGTGGCGTCGAGCCGCGCTGCGCCGCTGACTACGCGGGGGCGATCGCACTGGATATGAGTCGCATGGACCAGCTACTCGAACTCGACCACACCAGCCGAGCGGCGAGAATTCAAGCGGGCGTATTCGGCCCCGCGCTGGAAGCCGCCCTACGGCCGGAAGGTTTGACACTGCGGCACTTTCCACAATCGTTCGAGTTCTCCACTCTCGGTGGCTGGTTGGCTACCCGGTCAGGCGGTCACTACGCGACGATCTACACCCATATCGATGACCTGGTCGAATCGATGCGAGTGGTGTCGCCCACCGGGGTCAGCGCATCGCGCAGATTGCCGGCATCGGGTGCAGGCCCATCTCCTGACCGGCTGTTCCTCGGATCCGAGGGCATCTTGGGAGTGATCACCGAGGCATGGGTACGTGTGCAGCGCCGTCCGCGGTGGAGGGCCGGAGCGGCGGTGGTGTTCGACGACTATGGCGAAGCCGTTACCGCGACCAGGGTGATCGCCCAATCCGGGCTTTTTCCGGCGAACTGTCGGCTACTCGATCCGGCGGAGGCGTTCCTCAATGCCGGGACCGACACGGCCGGTGGGGTGCTGGTCCTCGGATTCGAATCCGCCGACCATCCGGTCGACCAACCGATACGGCGGGCGGTACAGATCTGTCGCGACCACAGCGGCCGAGTACCCGACGGAATTCGTATCACCGACTCGGCCGATGGCAACGCGCGTCCAGGAGCGGCCGATACCTGGCGATCGTCGTTCTTTCGTATGCCCTATCAGCGCGATGCGCTCGCCGCGCAGTCCATGATCGTAGAAACGTTCGAAACCGCCTGCACCTGGGAGCGTTTCGACACATTGCGGAGCGCGGTGCTCACCGCGGCGAATGCCGCATTCCGCGCTGTCGGTGTCACCGGCATCGTGACGTGCCGGTTCACTCACGTCTATCCGGACGGGCCTGCTCCCTATTTCGGCATCTACGCCGCCGGCCGCTGGGGGCGGACTGTCGAACAATGGGACGAAATCAAGATCGCGGTCACGGAAGCGCTCGCGGCCCACGAGGCTACCGTCACCCACCATCACGCCGTGGGCCGCGACCACCGCCGCTGGTATGACCGCCAGCGCCCGGAACCATTCGCCGCAGCTTTGCGTGCGGCCAAATCGACCCTCGATCCAGCGGGCATCCTCAACCCCGGAGTCTTGATAGACCCGGCTACATCAGCAGCGAGGAAAAACCGATGATCAGCAGTCTCGACGGCTGCACTCCTGACATCGGTTCCGACACCTGGATCGCTGCCACGACCATCGTGATCGGACAGATTCGGATCAACGCACAAGACGGCGTACTCTATAGCGCCGTGATCCGTGCCGACCTGGAATCTATCGAAATCGGCGCGGGCAGCCTGGTCGCCGCCGAAGCGCTGACTGCCGAAGGGACGAACGTACCAGCGGGATCGCTGATCGAAAGCGTTTCGGGCAAGGTACGGCGAGAGCCGACCGGTCAGGAATGTATGGACATCGAGCGCGATGCGAATATCTACCGGGCACTCGTGGAACTACACACCGATGCCCTAAGTGATGCCCCGTGAGCAAGGCCGGCACCAAAGGGGTACCACGGAAGCAACGCGAACAACAGATTCTCGACGTCGCCACCATCGAATTCGGCGACCATGGCTACGTCAAGGCATCGATCGCGGCTATCGCCGCAGCCGCAGGCGTTTCCAAACCACTCATCTATGCCTACTTCGGCTCTCGCGACGGACTGCACGCGGCTTGTGTTCACCGTGCCGGCAGAAAGTTGGTCGATGCCGTGACCGCGGCCCGGTCCACCTACGGTGCACAACATAAGGCGCTGGCGACGTTGGCCGGCATCTTCCATGTGCTCGACGGGCACACTCAGAACTGGAAGATCATCTACGATGCCACACTGCCCCGGCCGAGCGCGGCATACGCAGTGGCCCGTGCGTATCAGGACACCTTGAACGGTATGGGCTCAGAAGGCGTGGCACAGGTGCTGGCAGAGGCAGGAACCTCCGACCCGGACGATCACTCGCTGCTGCTGGCGATCTGGTTCAGTATCGTATCCACCACCATCTCTTGGTGGAGCGAGCATCCTCGCTACACACCCGAAGACATGACCGAACGTTGCGTGCGTCTGTTCACTACGGTCAGGCGACCCGCAGAACACTACGATCCGACGGCGTAGCACCTCATTGGGGATTCCGGTATCTGGATGGCACTGCGACGCGCCCGGATCATTTGCTACGCAGACGCTATGGCATCCGGATATCCGAGGCATCTGGATATCCGACGATACTTTCAGCGTTTCGTCATTACCCCGTACGGGGCACAGGCTATGGTCGCGCTATGCCGACAGCGACGTCGATCGATACCGGAGCCGAACATCTCGCTTGCTGGATCACCACCGTCGGGCAACGGCTACACCAGTTACCGACAGCGGATCCGACGACCCTGTTCGCCCATGCGATGAGTGGTTTTCTCGCGATCGGACGAGCAAGCCTGGCGCTGTTGACCACCTCCGCGCATCCTGCGGATATCCGCGACCACGATCTCGTCTTCGAAATCACCGCCGATGCCGAGCGATGGCTCACCGACGCTGCCACGGAGCCGGTGGTCAACCAGATCACCGACCGTGGTGAGCACATCCAGCGCTACCTCAGCCCCGCCGCGCTGGACACCGCAGCCAAGGAGCGCCTGCGGCACTGCGCGCAGACAACGGCGATCCATACCCGCGAGGTGCTCATCGGGATCGGCAACGCCCCTGCGGCACCTCCCGAAATACGCGATCTCGCCCGTGATCTGGCCACCCGTGCGAATGTTATCGCCACGGTCTATGCCGACGACCCGCGACAGCTGCTCTCGATAACCGGCCGTTGTTCCACTCTGTCCCGTGACACCACGTGGAGGGAACTCGATCCGGCATAATATTGTGGCCTGATAGTTCTTCGATCGCGGACAGGACGTCCGGGATGGCCGACAATAAGAGCTATGACGACGGTGCTGCTGGGCGGCGACGTCATGCTGGGCCGGGGTGTAGACCAAATTCTTCCTCACCCCGGTAATCCAGCGCTGCGCGAGCAATACGCCGACGATGCACGACTATATGTGGTATTGGCCGAACACACGCACGGACCCTTTCCCTATCCGGTCGATTTCCACCAGATATGGGGCGATGTCCTGCCACTCCTCACTCGAATCCGGCCCGAGGTTCGATTGATCAACCTGGAGACTTCGATCACTGCCGATGGTGTTTTCGCCCCAGCCAAAGGTATTCACTACCGAATGAATCCGGCGAATCTACCAGTGCTGACCGCGATCGCTCCGGTTACCTGCGCATTGGCCAACAATCACATACTCGATTTCGGTGTTCCCGGGCTGACCGACACCCTCGATGCACTCGATGCCGCGGGTATCCGCCACACCGGAGCCGGAGTGGATGTGGACAAAGCGCGGACGCCTGCGATCGTGGAACTCGGTGATGGCCGCCATGTGGTGATCGCTTCAGTCGCGTTCGGATCGAGCGGAGTCCCGGAGGCATGGACGGCATGCCGAGATAGGCCTGGACTGTGGCGAATCGGTGATGCGCCGAGCGTCGACGCCGCTGATGACGTGGCGGGGCACCTATTGGCGTACACCCGTCAGGACGATATCACCATCGTTTCCGTACATTGGGGACCGAACTGGGGTTACGGGGTGGCCCGGAACGAAACCCGGTTCGCACATCGATTGATCGATGTCGGGATCGATCTGATACACGGGCATTCCGCACACCATCCGCGGCCGATCGAGATCTACCGGAGCAAACCGATTCTGTACGGATGCGGCGATGTCATCGACGACTACGAAGGCATCCGCGGCCACGAGCGCTATCGCACCCATCTCCGTCTGTTGTATCTCGTATCCATCGATCCTGGATGGGCACAGGTGCGGCTGGTACCGCTGCGGGTACGGCATATGTGCCTGGAATGGGCCGCCTCCAGCGAATCCCGCTGGCTGGCCGACTTGATCGAGTACATCAGCCGTGACTTCAGAACCCGTGTGGAGCTTCGGATAGGGGATCTACCTGTGGTATTCCAATCCGCGCAGGGATAAGGCGGCGGCTGTATAGATCGACCACGACCGCGAAGACGGCGACGATGATAGCGGCACCTGCGAGTAATGCCGAGAAGCCACCGATGTGTGCGATACCCGGCTTCGATAGCGGAGTATCACGGGCACGCCCGCCGCATAGCAAAACACAAGAGCAAAGAGGTATAACTCGATGTTCTGCCGCGCTTATTCGGTCTCCGTTGCACAACGATCCCCATGTGACCGGCTGATTCGATCACGGGGTTTGTCAGGCGAACAAGAGTCCAGCGGTATCTTTTCGGCGACATTCGATTCCAGAAGCCCGAAAAACACTCCTGCGGTGATCTTCTCGTTATAGCATGCGCGGAAACTTGATGTTTCTATGCCTAGCGTTCGCTGTCCTATGGGTGAACCATGAGACCCATAAGCCAGAGGAAGAATTCACTCGATTCGAAGGATGCGCAATGCCCACCAAGATCACAACAATCCTCGCCTCGACCGCCATGGCCCTGTCCCTTGGCTTCGCCGCAGCCCCTGCTGCTTCCGCCAGCACGACGGCCTCCCCCTCTCCATCAGCGGCGGCCACACCGGCCTTTGGCTCGGTCGTCCTGTGTATCCCATTCGGCAGCGTCGTTTTCTGTATCTGAGCCATCGGCCGCGCAGACGGCGCGAGCGGCATGCGGTCCATATCCATCGATTTCAAGTGGCTGAGGACAACGCAGCAGCTCTCCCTATCAGGCAAGGAGGCGCCGCCGGCAGTTGCCGCCGAGAGAATCAGCCGATTCGGCGGCGCTGCCGATCCAGAACTCAGCGAATACCCCTCCGCGTACACCGACGTGAAGAGCGATCGCATTGCGTTTTCGTTGGATTCGAAAGCGTATCAAGACGTTCTGAACGTACGATGCGCATAGGTCTCGAATCGTTCGAAGTTGATGTGTGAAAGGTATTGTCTCGATATATCATTCGCGTGTCATACGGTCGCCTGCACACAGAACGAACGAGCAACGAAAGCAATGGTGCGGAGCACGATCGCCGGTGTGCGTGACCAAGGCGGAGAGCTGGTGAATGTGCTGACGCGAAAGCCGTAATGTGGCATCGATCATTCAGCGCGTTTTCCAGCAACGTCCAGCGACGCGGTTGCCGATCCGACGTCGGTCGATCGGCCCGCGGCCCTCGATATCGGCGCAGCCGATTGCACAACCCCGCGTATTGCGGCCGACCGATGAGTGTGGTGCCGGTTCGAAGAATCCGGACAAGGCCAGAAACATAACCACACCTGCCATGCCTTGTTCGTCGATACTGGTGGATCTACTCAGTTATCGACCTCACTCGGAGACGCGCGTGCTGTCATTGCAAGAGATTTCGGATCGGCTCGAGATCCAGGACCTGATGGTGCGCTATGCGCACGCGGTGGATACCCATCAGTGGGACCTGTTGGACGAGGTGTTCACCCAGGACGCGCATATCGACTACTCGGCCATGGGCGGCTCGGTGGGCGATCTGGCAGCCACGAAGGCCTTCCTCGCCGCAGCGCTGCCGAATTTCCTCGCATTTCAACACTTGATCAGCAACTCGTCCATCACCGTCGAAGGAGACACCGCGACCGGGCGAACAATGTGTCACAACCCCATGTTGATGCCAGGTAGCAACGGTGTACCGACCATGATGCTATGCGGGCTCTGGTACCTGGACACTTTCCTCCGCGTCCGGGGGCAGTGGCGCATCACGAAGCGGATCGAGGAGAAGAGTTTTCTCTTCGTCGCTCCCGCTGCATCTGGGATGGGCTGAAACAGCGGTCCCTTCCACCATATTCTGCGATAACGTCACCGCATCAGGACTGTAGTGGCGGCCGAGCGT
This sequence comes from Nocardia sp. TBRC8007, assembly GCF_056629435.1. Classification (NCBI taxonomy): domain Bacteria; kingdom Bacillati; phylum Actinomycetota; class Actinomycetes; order Mycobacteriales; family Nocardiaceae; genus Nocardia; species Nocardia sp. TBRC8007. Next base: position 23,546 of record NZ_JBWSOR010000026.1, read on the forward strand.
GACTGCGTTCCGCGCCACGGCACAACGTTACCTCTGCTGCTGACCAGATACAGCGCGACCAGCCCTACGCTGCACCAGACATAGGAGTTGCCGATGAAGTGCTGCCACGGTGTCCAGGCGGATTCAGGACGGTCTCCGGCAGGAAGCCAATTCTGTGGACCGATCACGAACAGCGCCGTGGTGATTGCGAATGTCGCCCACCAGCCGATCGCCCGCTTGCGGGGAAGACCGGTCGCGCAACCGACGACGGCGAACAGCGCGGGTGCGATCCAGACCCAGTGGTGCGACCATGAGATCGGCGAGACCAGCAGAGCGAATACAGCATTGATGGCCAGCGCGAGCCCTGGGGACTCACCGGCTCGACGCATCGCGGCGACGACCAGCACCAACAACAGGGCGCCCACGATCAGCCAAGCGATGGTGAACGTGGGCTCCGGCACCCTGAACCGGGCAAGTACTGCTTGAATCGATTGATTGGTATGGAACGCGGATCCGCTGAGCCCGGAAGCATTGCCGAGCCCTCCGAACCAGTATTCGATCGATTCTTTCGGTAGGACCGCAAAAGCGAGGGCCGTCGCTGCCGCACCGGCGATCGCGGCGGTTGCGGCCGCACGGTAATCCCGCCGCACTAGGAAGTAGAGCACGAACGCGGCGGGCGTCAGTTTGATCGCGGCAGCAATACCGACCAGCATTCCTCGGCGCCAGCGTGGCTTATGCGTCAGGCAATCGGCGGTAACCAATGCCATCAACAGCAGATTGACCTGACCGAAGTCCAATGTCGAATGAATCGGCTCCAGCAGCAGGCCGAGCGGCGTGGCGCAGACCGTGGCCCACATCGCCAGCCTGCGCTGCTGCTCACCTGGCCAGATCCGTCGCGCGACCGCATACAGGGTGATGGCAACCGCGGCTACCGAGGAGATGAAGAAACTCGCCGCGGCCACATCCCAAGGCAATATCGCGAACAGTCCCAACGCGAACGCGGCGAACGGCGGGTAGATGAACGGCAGACCGGCGCCGACGGTGGTCTGCGGCAGCTGCCCATACATATCAGCACCATCGAGCATGGCATCGACCCCGAGACGATACACCTGCAAGTCGATGAACCCGCCGGTGATCCGGTGTAACGGCCAGACCGGCGTCAAGAGAACGAACGCGGAGAATACAATCGAGAAGACCGGTGCCAGCCACACAACACGCCCGAGTCGACGGTCATGGGGTATCGGCGTTTCGGCGTTGGCACTGACACTACTCATCCGCGGCGACTATACCGACCGATGGTTGCACATTCACCACACGGGAGCTCCGACCTAGTGCACCGGGTAAAATCGCGGGCAACACTCTAGTCACCGGCACACCACGACATCGGCGAAAGCGAGGTCGAGAATGCGCGCCAACTCGTGATAGCGAGTGCCTGCCCGAACGCGAGGGTCCCACGAAGAGTTCGCGGTGGCCAGCCCCAAGGCAGGATGTCTGTGGTTCGATAGCATTCTCGTATCGAGACCGAATAGGAACCGCGTGACGAATTTCGGCGATTTCCAGTACGAGATCTACTTCCGGGGTCTCGGGGGCGTACTGCCCGATCTGCCCATGACATATGCCGAACTGGAGGCGAAAGCCCAGGCAGCACTGCCGCCCGGCATCTGGTCGTATGTGGCAGGCGGCGCTGGTGACGAACTCACCCAGCGTGCCAATGCGGCGGCATTCGAGAAACTTGGGCTGGTCCCCCGCATGCTGCGCGCGGAAAAGACCCGCGATCTGTCGATCGAGCTGTTCAGCATGACGCTGCCGACACCGATCTTCCTGGCCCCGGTCGGTGTCGTCGGGTTGTGCGCTCAGGATGGGCACGGCGATATCGCGACCGCACGCGCGGCGGCACGCACCGGTGTGCCGATGGTCGCCTCAACGCTGACAGTCGACCCTTTGGAAGAGGTCGCCGCCGAGTTCGGCGACACACCCGGAATGTTTCAGCTCTATCCGCCTACCGATCGAGAGCTGGCGCAGAGCCTGATCAACCGGGCCGAGTCCGCGGGCTTCAAGGTCATTGTGGTCACTGTGGACACATGGGTGCTCGGCTGGCGACCACGCGACCTGTCGCTCGCCAATTTTCCGCAGTTACGCGGACACTGTCTGGCCAACTACTTCAGTGATCCGGTGTTCCGCGGCTTGCTGTCCACACCCCCGGAACAGGACCCGAAAACCGCCACTTTGACCTGGATCTCACAGTTCAGCAACGCGTTTACCTGGGATGACCTGGCCTGGCTACGGTCGTCGACCGATCTGCCGCTGGTACTCAAAGGCATCTGCCATCCCGAGGACGCGCGGCGGGCCATAGATCAGGGAGTGGATGGTATCTACTGCTCGAATCACGGCGGTAGACAAGCCAACGGCGGCATCCCAGCGATCGAGCATCTGCCGGAGATAGCGGCAGTGGCCGACGGTCTGCCCGTACTATTCGACTCCGGCATCCGCACCGGTGCCGACATCGTCAAGGCATTGGCGCTCGGAGCCACTGCTGTCGGCATCGGCCGTCCCTATCCGTACGGGCTCGCACTCGCTGGCGTGGACGGCATCGTCCACGTACTGCGTGCACTGCTGGCGGAGGCGGATCTACTCATGGCGATCGACGGCTACCCCTCGATCGCCGACCTCACCCCAGAAGCGATCCGACGTCTCTCATAACCTCGAGTGTGGCCGCCGACCGCATTCCCCACGGAGCGCTCACCACCGGTCCTGGCCTGTGGACCATCGGCAGTGTGCGGTTGAGAAATGCGTGGCAGAGCTGGTAGTTGTTGCCGATGCGGGTAGTCCGGCCTCGGCGGCGGTCGCGGCTTGGTCGATGGCCTCGGGGCACAGGTTGGTCAGCTCGCTGGATTTCAGGTTGCCCCATGCGGATTCGCCGGGGTTGAGATCACAGGCATAGGGGGTAGTTTTTCGGTGGTCAGCCAGTCCCGACGAGATCACTTACGCCACCCGGATCGCTACCGCCCAACTCAATACCCGTGCCCATCTCCGGATGTGGGGCCGCCCACCACCCAAACCACGCACCCTGCGCCGCCGGTTCATGTATGCCCTCGAGGAACGATGCATCGACCCCGGTCGAATACGAAGCGATCATGTCCCCAGCAGCAGCCGGTCAGGTTGCACAACCACTGTCACCCGACCGTGCAGCCACCTCTGGTTCGAACCTGCGCCCGCACAGCTGGCAATTTTCGGGCAGACTGTGTGGCATGTTTTCGCCGAAGGTCTCCGCTTTCGATATCTGGCTGCTGTGCTGTCGAGGCAGCGTCGGTGGAATGTTCTTCCTCGGTGCCATCCGCAAGGTGAACGATTCCGCCTGGTTCCAGGAACAATTCATCGAGATGGGCGCTCCGATCCCTGCACTGACCGCTCCGTTGACCGCGTGGGCCGAATTGGTCTTCGGCCTGGCGCTGGTTGTGGGTGCGCTCACCAGGATCGCCGCACTCGCGCTATCGGCGACCATGGTCGGCGCGTTGCTGTTGGTGACCATTCCCGCGATCAGCGACGATTACAGTACGCCCAAGGATCTACTCAGCAATCTTTTCTACGCGTCAGAATGGCTGCTCCTGCTGCTCTTGTTGCTGCTCGTACTGGTCGGCGCAGGGCGGTTCGCGCTGGACCATCGGCTGGCCGACACCCGGTGGCGGGTCGTAGTCGATCCGGTGCCGGGACTCACCCGATAGTGCTGGGGCGATAGACAAAGCGTGGCGCCCCGGCTCAGGTCGTGCCGAGTATGGACCTGAGCCGGGGCGCTCGAATCACTATCCGGATCTTTTCTGCGCTGCACCTCGGGGAGCTACAGCTGTCGACAATGTCGACGGACCACCGCTGATATGGGTAAGCGTGGACTCGTGCAGGTGGATCTCGCAGCCCACGTAGTCACACCGCTCCGCCACCTTCGGACCTCGACACTCACACCGATATCGGCGTGAAATCGCGACTGCCGATATATTCCGGTCGCCGCGCTGGCGCGGCGAACGGCTCGACCAGCGTGTTCTCCACGCTGTTGAACACAATGAAGATGTTCGAGCGCGGGAACGGTGTGATGTTGTTCGCCGATCCATGCATCAGATTGGAGTCGAACAACAGCGCCGAACCGGCCTGGCCGGTGAACTGAGTGACCCCGTACCGCTCCGCCAGCACGGTGATGTCCTCAGTCGTCGGCACTCCGATCTCCTGCTCCCGCAACGACTCCCGGTAATGCTCAGCAGGAGTGCTACCCAGGCACGGCACGAAGGTGCGGTGCGAGCCCGGCATCACCATCAAGCTGCCATTGAAGGGGTAGTTGTCCGTCAGCGCGATCGAAAGACTCACCGCACGCGGTATAGGCATGCCGTCTTCGGCGTGCCAGGTCTCGAAATCCGAGTGCCAGTAGAAACCGGTACCGCGGAATCCTGGCATGTAGTTGACTCTGCTCTGGTGCACATACACTTCCGAACCGAGCACCTGCTGGGCCAACTCGAGCACTCGAGGCCGACGGACAAGTTCTGCGACCGCCGCACTGAGCTTGTGCACCTCGAAGATCGATCGGACCCGATTCGAGGTCTTCTCCACGATGAGTCGGTCGTCATCGCGCAGTATGGGATCCTCTGCGAGGCTGCGGATCTCGCCACTGAACTCGGTCACCTCGGCGGGGGTGATCATCTCATCAAGGATGACGAACCCGTCGGAGTCGAAAGACTCGAGCTCCGGGCGCTCAATCTTGCCCCACACCGTCGAGTCGGCGCGTTCCAAGTGAGGAGCGGGCGTAGCGAGACGAGTCGGGTAACGATCGTAGCGATCGACCTCGAACCGAGTATCGGTGTGCTGCAGAACCATTAGTGTCCCTAACCTCCGATCGTCGCGGCTACCAGCGGATAGACGCCGTTACTGTCGTGAACCTCCTGCCCCGTGACCGGCGGGTTGAACACGCACATCATCCTCATCTGGGTACGTACCTCGATGCGGTGGCGCTCATGCCCGTCGAGTAGGTACATCGAGCCCGGGGCGAGCTCGTAGACAACATCGTTGTCCAAGTCGGTCAGTGTTCCCTCCCCTTCGATGAGCCATACAGCTTCCACGTGGTTCAGGTAGTGGAACTCGTGCGTCGTACCCGCCTCGATGGTGGTTTCGTGGAAAGAGAAACCGGCACCGTCGCCGCCGAGGACGATGCGCTTGCTGCGCCACCCCTTGCCCGCGACGTCACGCTCGGTATCGGTGATCTCCGCCGTTGTACGCACGATCATACGATTGCTCCGATCCCGCTGCAGACCGACTCCACAGCGTCAGTGAGAATGTGCAAGCCATGATCGAGTTCTTGCTCGGTGACCGTCAAGGGCGGCAGCAGTTTCACTACCTCGTCGGTGGAACCGGAGGTTTCCACCAACAGACCGCGCTCGAAAGCGATCTGGCAGACCTTGCCCGCCTGTGAAGGATCCTCGAACACGATGCCCTGCACCAAGCCACGACCACGGGTGGAAACACCGGAGAAGTGTTCGGCCAGCTCCCCGAGGGTGCGCTCGATCCGCTCGCCTTTGGCTTCGGTCGCGGTCACGAGAGCATCGTCGGACCAGTAGTGGCGCAGCGCGGCCGTCGCGGTGATGAATGCGGGGTTGTTGCCGCGGAAGGTGCCGTTGTGTTCTCCCGGCGACCACTGGTCCAGCTCCGGCTTGAACAGCACCAAGGCCATCGGCAAGCCATAGCCCCCGATCGACTTCGACAGCGTGACGATATCGGGCTTGATACCAGCGATCTCGAAAGAGAAGAACGGCCCGGTACGCCCACAACCCATTTGCACATCGTCGACGATCAACGGGATTTCCCTGACCGCACACAACTCGGCGAGATGGCGTAGCCATTCCGCGCGCGCGACATTGACCCCACCTTCGCCCTGCACGGTTTCCACGATCACCCCCGCAGGACGATCGAAGCCTGAGGAGGTATCGTCGAGCACCTTCTCCATCCACTGGAAGTCGATAGTGGTGCCGTCGAAGTAGCCGTCATAGGGCATGTGCGCGGCGTGCACCAACGGCACGCCGGCGCCCGCGCGCTTGGCTGCGTTACCGGTGACCGACAGTGCGCCGAGGGTCATGCCGTGGAAGGCGTTGGTGAAACTGATGATCGTCTCGCGGCCGGTGATTTTGCGGGCGAGTTTGAGCGCGGCCTCGACAGCATTCGCACCGGTCGGGCCAGGGAATTGAACCTTGTAATCCAAATCGCGCGGGACAAAGAGAGTCTCGTGCAATGTCGTCAACAGATCCCGTTTGGCCGTAGTGGACATGTCCAAACCATGGGTGACGCCGTCGCCTGCGATGTAGTCCAGCAACGGACGCTTGAGCACATCATTGTTGTGGCCGTAGTTCAGCGCGCCGGCGCCGGCGAAGAAGTCCAGGTAGTCCCGACCTTCCTCATCATGCAACCAACTGCCCTTAGCAGTGGTGAACACCGTTGGCCAGGAGCGGCAATAGCCGCGCACATTCGACTCTAAACTCTCGAAAACAGTGGTATCGCTATTGATCATCGATCCTCCTCGATGGTGCGGACGGTCGGCGCGATGTAATACAGCTCTTCGGGCTCGTGACCGTCCGGAAATTCGTCGGAATCGAACAAGGGGCGCCTGGAAAGGTCGGCCTCTCTCGTTTCCGCTACCGACGTGAATAGGGCAATAGATGCGGCGTTATCCGGCGCGATCGTCGTCTCGAGCACCGAAACACCCTGGGCAGCAACGCTGTTGAGCAAGGTATGCAGCAGCTGGGCGGCAATGCCGCGGCCACGCTGCGAGTGATCCACCGCGATCTGCCACACGAAAACCGTGTCGGGCGCCTGCGGGCGTATGAATCCGATCACGAATCCCACGACACGGCCGTCTACCTCGGCAACCACCGAGGTTCGGGCGAAATCACGGCACCACAGCAGATACGCGTAGCTCGAATTGACATCGAGCACCGCTGAATCCTTGGCGATTCTCCACATCGGAGCACCGTCGCCCTCGCGAGGCGTGCGCAGAACTACGGCCGGTCCGGCATCACTCCGGGTCGGGGTGCCCCCCAGGGCGGCCGCGGCATTTTCTGCACGCGAACGCTCGAGCTGCGCTGGGGACAGGGTAGGTAATGACATGCAACTCCCTCGTCGGGTCGGCAGTACTAATCCAGGTTTCCGAAACGACTTTGAGGTCAACCTGTCGACTTCTTTACGTTCGTATTACAGCTAGATGTCCTCCCATCGGGGTAGATGCATAATGAACCGTGCGCCGCCACCCGGCCGCTCGATACACTCGACTCGACCGCGATGCGTAGCGACAGTTTCAGCGACCAGAGCGAGGCCGATCCCTGTCCCAGTCGGCGAGCGACGCCCACTGCGGGCAGTGGCGAATCGCTCGAAGATACGTGCCCGGTCCGCGAGTGGCACGCCGGGACCAGCGTCGTCGACGGTGATCACCGCCCCCCCATTGTCGCCGCGTACCGCGACTGCGACCACGCCGCCGCCATGCCGGTCCGCATTGTGCAGCAAATTGGCTACCGCACGTTCCAGCTCCAGTTTGCGGCCGCGCACCGTGACGTCCTGCTCGACCTCGAGCAGCTCTGCCGGGTAGCGGCGGTCGGCCAGGGTATGAGTGAGCAGATCACGCACTGACAGTGGTTCGGCATCTCTGTTGTGCATGCCCGCCTCTACCCGGGCCAACGCGAGCAGGTCATCCAGCAACCTACGGAGATGATCGACTTCAGCGGTGACCAGGGCCAGGGCGCGCTGCGAACGTTCCGGAAGCTCGTCCCGGTGCCGATTGAGCACGTCGACACTGGCCATCAGGGTGGTCAGCGGGGTTCGTAGCTCGTGGCTGACGTCACCGAAGAGTCGATGTTCGCGCTCGATCCGTCGCTGCAGCGAATCCACCATGGTGTTGAACGATTCGACCGTGACAGCGAGGTCTTGATCGTGGGTGGCGGACAGGCGCAGGTCGAGATCACCGGAAGCGATCCGCGCGGCGGCACGGGCGAGCTGATGCAGCGGGGTCAGCACCCGCCTGCTCGCCCACCAGCCGATCGCCGCGCCGATCAGGGTAACCACCACAGCACAGCCGATCAGCACATTGCGCAGCAGCTCCAGATCAGCATCGAGGTCGGCGGACGGCTCGGTGCTCGCACGCTGCCGTTGCGTCTCCAGGTAGCCGCGGCTGATGGCGAACACCGAGACCACCAACACCGACGACATCAACGCGGCGATAGCCGCGAAAGCAGCGGTCACCCGGCCGCGCAGGCTCCATGCGTTCGGACTCCAGCGTTTGGCTTTTTCGTCGCGTTCAGCGTTGGACATCGAGCCGATAGCCGAGGCCGCGCACCGTCACCACGATGCACGGATCGGACGGATCCCGTTCGATCTTGGTACGCAACCGGCGCAGATGCACGTCAACGATGCGCTCGTCACCGAAGAACCCCCGATCCCAGACGCGTTCGAGCAGTACTGTACGGCTGAGCACCCGACCTGGCGACTCCGCGAGCTCACACAGCAGCCGGAATTCCGTGAGTGTGAGCCGGATCTCCTCGTCGCCGCGGCGCACGACGCCGCTGTCCTGCGCGAGCACCAACGGGGCGGTCTCGTCGGCATCCAGCACCATTTCCTGAGGTGCGTCCCGCTCGGCGCTCAGCCGGGCGCGGCGGCGCACCGCGCGCATGCGGGCGGTGATCTCCTTGATCTCGAACGGTTTGGTGACGAAGTCGTCGGCGCCTGCCTCCAAGGCGGCCACTACGTCATGGGTGTCGTCACGGGCACTCACCACAATGATCGGCACGTCGTGGTCACGACGGATCTCTCGGATGCATTCGAATCCGTCCATACCCCCGAGCATCAGGTCGACGATCATCACATCGGGAACGCCGTTGCTGCGCAGATGGGTGAGCGCGTCCTCGGCTTCCTCCGCCTCGTCTACGTCGTATCCCTCGTCTTCCATGGCGAGGCGTAATGCGCCCCGGACCCGGTCGTCGTCCTCCACGATCATCAGGTTTGCGCTCAAGACCTTATCCCTTGCAGACATGCGGAAGCACGCCACGATGCGGACAACCGCATCCTCGATATCGACGCGACCTTCCGCTTTCGAGCAACCTTGCTCGATTTCGGATACCCGGGATCCCAGCCGGTAAACGTCCGGCAGACCAGCACCACAATCACCTGCCCGCCACCGGATGTGACCCACTGCACAGGCTCGGCGGTGTCCGGATCATCCCCTTCCCGCACCGTCAACCACCGGATAAAATTCGAACTTCGCGCCCCTGCAGCCGAATTACTTTCGGCCGCAGGGCCTTTTACCTGTACAGGATATCACGCCTGCTCTCCGGCGAGCACCGTGGGAGAACGGTACGCACGTAGTCACGAAAGCGGGGCCGCGCTCAGCCCGAGCAGTGCTGTGTCCCTCCGTGGCCACATCCGGTGACAAGGCTCACGACGATTCTCGAGATACGCAGGCTACTCAAGCACTTCCCTGCGCGAATCACCCGAGGCCCTGGCTGCGGTTCTTTCGAATAGAGGTTCGATGTCGCTGAAGTGGTACGCACCCAGCCCTCGGCTCACCCACGATCTACGGCACCCCGCACCCAGCCGAGATCTACTACCGTCGGATACCCGCCGAGCTCGCTGTCGTAGGGGTTCTGTGCGACAGTCATCGAACCTGTCAGGGGGCGCACAATATGCCAACCGAAACCGGACTGATCGACCACCGGCTCCGAGGTAGTGATCGATGACACATGCACGACCATCTCGTCAGCGTCATAGGTGAACTCACAGTCGACCATCGAGCAGGAAACCGCCGCCGAAATCAGCGAAGTCACTACCTCATCCAGCACAAGTCTGATATCGGTTACCTCGTCCAAGGCAAAATCTCCGTTGAGGGCTACAGTCTCGGTGAGAGCGCGCAACATGACCAACTGCCCCGATCGCGCGGGCACGCGCACTCCGACAGTTGTCGTATCGGTATGGGGTCGGGAAGTCCACTCCCCCATTACCCATCACCACCTTGTTCTTGCGGCCACTGCACAACACTCCGGGTGCCGACGCGTCTGTCCGCCGAGCCTCCGCACGGATCGACTGCGCGCTTCCGTGCTCAGTTCATACACCCAATGCCGTTCGCATCGATGGATAGCGCGGAAAGAGCGACCGCACCCCGGTGACCTCCAGCGCCCGCTCGACTCCTGATCCACCCGCAACGATCCGCAGATCCGGACCATCGGACCGGCCTGTCCGCAGCGCACCGAGACCCACGGCCGCGCGCAAGCTCAAGAATCTCGTCACCCGCAGATCGATCACCACGGCATTGCATGATGATTGCAGTGCTCGGTCGACCGTGTCGAAGAACTCAGCTGATACGGCGGCGTCCAACTCGCCTTCGACCCGAACCACCACGCATTCTTGCCGGCGATCCACCTGCTGTGCCCACGACAGGCCGCCGCGACGATGTCCCGGACCCGAACCCTCGAGAGGCTCGCTCTCGGCGGGCTCTCGTAGCAGAGAAATGGCAGACAAGTCGAACCTCCCATGTAGGGGATTCCAGTTCTCCGCGACAGCTGGGCGGGGGCGATAGGGAACGAATCGGTTGTCGCGCCGTCCCATCGACCGGCGGCGCCGAATGCGTCGAACCGGGATCGGCTGTGCTCTCAACCTTTCTATAGTGTGGCATGGCCGACCCGTTCCCGACAGCGTTCAGCCGCTGTTGTGGGAATCGGGTCGCGGGCGATATGGACAGCACCCGCAGTTCAAGGACAGCACAGCGGCCTCGACCGGAACGCCCTCAGCGCGGGGACGCGCTCGCCTTCTGGGCGAGATAGCGATGCATCGCCCAATTCAGGCCGCGCATCGCAAGAATGTAGGCAGGTGGGAAATAGCGCTGGGCCCACAAACCCACGCGAATATCACCTGAGGTGAAGATCAGGTATCGGTTGCGCTCGACAGCACATACGATCGATCGCGCCGCCGCCTCAGGCGTCACAGCGTGCCGCATGAACAACGACATCCCGCGCTGCACCGCTTCGGCCGTGCGGTCGACACCTGCGATATCGACGCTGTCGACCATGGGCGTGGCCATCGCGCCCGGACACACCAGGCTTACTCGAATGCCGTGGCGAGCCAGGTCGAAGCGCAATACCTCCGATACCCCACGGAGGCCGAACTTGCCCGCGCTGTACGGTGCATGCCACGGCAACCCGAACAGGCCGGCGGCCGAGGACACGTTTACCACGTGGCCGCCACGGCCTGCCGCGATCATCGGCGGGACGAACGCTTCGATCACATGGATCGGGCCCATGAGATCGATATCGATGGTGCGTCGCCACTGCTCATGCGTCAGCTGGTCGACGGTGCCCCAGGTGGCGATTCCGGCCACATTCATGACGATGTCGACACTGCCCACCTCGGCATGCACCGTGGCGGCCAGCGCGACAACCTGGTCGTAGTCACTGACGTCGGCGGTAGTGGCCACAGGTACGACCGCTCCCAGCGCACGTGTCATAGCAGCAGTCCGCGCGAGCCCTTCGGCAGCGATATCCGTCAGGATGAGTATCGCCCCCTCATCCGCGACTGCGAGGGCGATACTGCGACCGAGTCCGCTGGCTGCGCCGGTGATCAAGCAGGTCTTGCCGCGGAACTTCGTCATAGGCGACGACCATACGCAAACATGAACACCACTGTCTATGAAAATGGAGGACAGTGCCCCGAGAGCTACGCGGGCAGAATCACCGATCCTCGCCCAGGCTTCCCCGCCATGGAACAGGAGCTACCGCTGCTGTGATGTTGTCACCACCGCCACAGCGCAAGGCGAACTCGGCCAACGCGGTGGCCGCCGCCGCCGGAGTCAACCCCTCGACCTGTTCGGACAAAGCAGAAAAATCAGGCAGATAGTTCCACAGACCATCCGAACACAACAGCAGCACGCCAGGACCCGTGGTGCGCATCGCCCGCACGCAATTGTCTGCCCACGGCTTCGGCTGACTGTCCGCGCCGAGCCAACGGATCAGCGTATGCGCCCGCGGATCGGTCATCGCCTTTCCTTCGTCCAGCACACCGACGTCGACCAGCGCTTGCGCTAAAGAATCGTCGACTGTCAGCCGCTGCGAAGGTACGTTACCCGGTCGAGCTGGCAGTTCTTGGCGCAGCCAGTACGCGCGGCTGTCTCCCACATTGGCGACGGTGATATCGGTACCGGCCCCATTGGGCACCATGATGGCGGACACATACGTGCACGAAGGAGCAGGACCGCCGAAAACATCGACATCGTGTACGGCCTGCGCAGCGGCCTCCAGCCCGGCCGTTATGGCGCCGATCGCGGGTTGTCCGGCGGTAAGCGCGACAACGATGGCACCGACACCGGCTTGGACCGCCGCCTCGGATGCCACCTGTGGTCGCACCGAGCTCGAGACTCCGTCACTCACCGCGATCACGACAGCCGTAGGCACTCCGGACACTGTGCCGTCGATCACGCCCGCGGCGACGGCGTCCTCGTTGCGCTCATGGACGATCCCTCGGTCGGTGAGCACAGCGACTGCGCCGAGATCGGCTTCGGAACGGTCCGGCACCGTCCGAGGTCGACTGCAGTACACGCACTGCCCGTCGGCGCTGAATCGAACACCGCCACAGTCCGGGCATGGTGGCCAGTCGTGAACAGGTAAGGCGACATACCGGTAGCCGAGTTCGCGTCCGCAGGACACGCAATAACGGCTGTCGAGACCAACGGTCGCGCACCCCGCGCAGCGTAGCCGGGCGCCAACGTCGCTCATCGGACGATCACGAGTCCGGACTGCGGCACTGTGGCGACCATATCTGTGGCGTGGCCGGGAACTCGCCGACCCCACCGTAAACACAGTGGCCTGTCTCCGATGCGACCTTCCATACCGTCCTCCTTCGTCCCCGGCCGGCCGACTCCGCTCGCGATAGTACGGGAGCTTTTCGAGTGTCGGATTCCTGTGCTGGATCGGCTGGATCGCCATCCCCGTCACAACGCGCCGACGACACGCCGATGCTGCAGCATCGAACGACCGGACACGAACCGAACCACCCGATCCATCGATGAATACCTGCCTACAGGATCGACCTGCGCAGATAGCTGTGCCGGCCTCACGGGAATCCGTGTCTCGGCCCGACAACACGTACGCTGGACGCTCGGTCTCGTCAACGGACTCGGTCTACAAGGTTGCGTAGCAAGCGGTTTCGACAGCTTCGCCGAAATAATCCAGCTCTTCTGGAGTGAGCATGCCGAAGTAGGGCTCCAGTATTGCGCCTGTCAGTCTCTCCGCTTCCATGCGTTGGGGGCGAATCTCTTCCGAGTTACGGAAGGGTCCGTGGTAGCCCATACGTTCAGCGTAGGCAGGGCCGGTGCGAGGCGGAGGGTGAGGAGCGGAAAGGATGGCGTCGAGAGGCGTGAGCGCACAGGCGGTGATGGCCGCGATGTGGGCTGCGCCGCGAAGCTCACGAACCAGATGCAGGGTGAGGGCGGCACGGGCAGGCAGGGAGTCGGGAGCAGCGAGAGCGCGCCAACCGACGAACAAGACGCCCAGAGCGGAGGGTGCCGCGTCGATGATGCGACGGCCCAGTGTGTCGATAGTGTCGAGCTGGGCGGGGTCGTGACCAGCGAAGACGCGAGTTCCCCACTCAGTGATACGGTCGCGGTAGTGCAGGGCGACCTCGAAGTGGGTCAGACCCGCCGGGACGTTCTCCCAAGCCGAGCGGACCTTCTCGATGGGTTCGAAAGCGATTGCGGCAGCCGCTACTTCGACTGAGCAACTGCCGAGCACGCCGGCCCGGCCGACCACCCAGAACTGGGCTCCGGTGGCGAATCCCAGCTCGACTCCGTAGGCGTCGGTGGATTTCGCCAGCATCCAACTGCGACTGAATTGTTGGATCGGCTCATGTACACGATCGATGGTTTCCGCAGTAGTGGCGGTCGCCATGTTCCTAACCTACTTTCGTCGGAGCCAGCCATGCCTCGAGCACACCGGCAAGCTTCACCAGATCGGAAACAGCGATCCGTTCAGTCGACTGATGCGCTCGCTCGATCGAACCTGGACCGAAAACGACCAGTTCACGGGCCAACCCGGAATACCGGAGCGCATTGGTGCCGAACGGGGCCACCATCGGCTCCGTACCACACGCTTGCGCCAGGAATCGCACCAGGCCGCTATCAGGGCGCTGATAGAAAGGAGGAGTGCCGGGATCACCGTCCGGGCTCAGTGGCAACAGGGATCTGATCTCGCATGACACTGGGCACGCCGCACGGGCGATCGCCGAAAGTTGAGCTACTACCTCAGCCGGTTCCTCACCGGGAACAATGCGCCGCCCTACCGAGATCGAGCAGCGGTCCGGAATCACGTTGCTACCTGAACCGCCGGCGATCTGTGTGACCGATATGGTCCCGCGACCCAGTTCTGTGGTCGCGGGAAGCGATGCCAGGCGGGCATTCTCAGCAATGAACGCGGCGATGACCGGCGCCATCGCCTCGATAGCGTTGGACCCCAGTTCCGGCCGTGACGAGTGGGCCGCGATCCCGTGAGCGGTCACCTCGACCAGTACCAGTCCCTTCAACCCGTGCACTGGACGGAACTCGGTCGGCTCGGCCACCAGCATTTGGTCGATGATCAGCCCTCGCTCCCCGGACCATCGTCGGAAGTGAGTGGCCCCGAGAAGCCCACCCACTTCCTCGCTGACCGACCCGACGACCAGCAGGGTCGGCTCGGGCCGCCTCCCTTCCCGATTCCAGGACTCGAGCAGGGCCAGCAGCACTCCCATGGTCGCCTTGGTGTCCAAAGCTCCCCGACCCCAGACACTTTCGTCGGCAATTCGGCCGTCGAAGGGCGGGTCGGTCATATTCTCGACGGTCACGGTATCGGTGTGCACGTCGACCACCACCAGCCGATCCGATCGGCCGGGAAAACGGCCGTATACATTCGGCCTGCCTGGAAGCACCTCGTCCAGCACGACCTCATCGGCGCCGTACGCCTTGAATCGTTCAGCCAGCAGCAGCGCGAGCACCTGTTCACCGACCGGGCCGTGCTCCTGCGCGCGTGGTCCGGCCTGCAATGGGTTCACGCTCGGGACACGCACCAGCTCGGCGACCGATTCGGCTAGCCGCCACATATCCACCATGTCGGTACTAGGCACGGGCATCGAGGCTTTCTTGCGCGGGCATCGTCAATTCGTAGAGTTTGCCCGCGAAATCGAATTGGGCCTGCGTGTCGATGTCGATAGTCAGATTTTCGGCCTCGAACCACAGTGGGCGCGCACCGACCAAACCGATATTCGTGGCGGTGTGGCGGGTCATTATCGAGCAAGTGAAACCGAGCATGTAGAAGGTCGGCAATTCCTGCGACGGCCGGTGCCAACGTCCGAATCCGAAACCCATAGGATTATGATTCGAATCCAGAATATAATCTTTCATCGGATAGACTACGACAATCGAGTCCGCGGTGCCTTCCGTCCGATTCTCCCATGCTTCCACCACGGCTGCATGCTTGTCGAACAGCGGATCTGTGGCATGACACCACATTATGTCGTCGTCGCCGGGTACCTCCAGGCACACCTCGTTCACTACCGACTGGAAAGGGTAGGAATTCTCCGTGAGGTGCGGTTCTCGCTGCAGGAACGAAGCACCGTACTTGTCGGCGAATTCCTTGGTGGCCTCGTCCTCCGAGGACAAGTACACATCACGCGGATCTGCGGCGATATCCGTTAGTTTCGTCACAAGAATATCCAGCAGGGATTTACCTTGCGCGAACGGGCGAAAATTCTTGTTCGGTACCCGGCTCGACGAACGTTTGGCTGGGATGACATATTTCATTTCGGTCCTGTCTGACGAGGGAGCTGGCGAAGGGGTGTTGCCGCGGAGACCGAGATCAGTGGCTTTTGCTCCAGTCGAGAACGGCCGCAACAACGGGTGCGGGGGTTTTGGCCCAGCGCAGATGATCCAGTGGCGCACCCGCGGCAGCTGCGGTTATATGCTTGCGCTGGACCGGCGCAACGGTCAGGCGATCGACCAACTGGTCGACGACCGCGGGTGGCGTATGGTGGTCGCCGTCGACGGTCAGGACAAGAGTAGGGGTGGTGATGCCCGTCATCGTCTCGGCGACACCGAGGTGGTCGGGGAATTCACCGGTTCTGCTGGTGTGCGCCCAATCCCGCATGATGCCGGCGGGCTGCCGACCGCCGAAGCCCCAACCCGTCCAGTAACCGCAGATCGAAACCGTCGATACGACGAAAGCGCGCAACAGATGCGCCTGCCAGCCGCGCGAGCCATAAGCCCGCCAGTACGGCATACCGGCCGCGATCAGCACCAAGCCGTCCACGTCAACGCTGCCCGAGCGCGCGAGGTGCATCACCGCGATCTGGCCACCGAGCGAATGACCGAGCAAGATCGTACGCCGTCCCGTGCGGTATTCGCCCAATACCGCCAGTACCGCGCCGACATCATCGGACAGGTCGCCGTAATCGGCGCGGCTGCCCCGCCCTGCCTGTGGGGCACTGTCGCCGGTGCCGCGCAGATCTGCGACGGCCACGATCGCTCCGCTGGCACAGAGCGCCTCGGCCAATCGCCGGTAGTATCGGGCGGGAACACCCATGGCAGGCAGGACCAACACAACGATTTCGGCCTCTTCTCGGTCGTAGAGCTGAATCGAGAGTCGGTCGGTATCACGCTCGACGAAGAGTTGCATGGCCGCGAAATGTACTAGGCAGCATCATGTGTCGCAATCCATTGCGCGCGTTTCGGCCAGTGGGTCACCGTAATTTCGGGTGCGAAGTCGCAGGCTCCGGCCCGGCAGCAGAGCTGAGTTCTGAGAGCAGGGCGCGGATCGCCGGGCTCGCATCGGCACTACGACGCCAGGCCACCGAAACCTCCCGCTTGGGTTGGCGCCGCAACGGCCGACACACCAGCACATCGCCCAGCGGCGGTCGAGCCAGTCGCGGGATGAGCGCGAGCACACCGGCCTTGGCGACCAGCGATAGCTGTGTGGAGAAGTCATCGATCAGGTGCCGCACATCGGGCTCCTCGGGAACCTCGGCGAACAGCCGTCTGAACCATTGGTGACACACCGTTCCGCGGGGACTGCACACCCAGGAATATCCGGCCAGGTCTGCAATGGTGAGTGGGGTGTCCTGCGCTGCCAGAGGATGCGATCGGTGCATCACCACATCGCCGACGTCGGTGTGGAGCAGACGTTGGGTCATCGACGACGGCAGCGGATTCGGCAGCCCGTCCGCATCATGTACGATCGCGACGTCCGCCGTACCTGCGTCGACGCTACGCAGCGCCTCGTCCGGATCGTGCTCGACGATACGCACTTGCACGTTCGGACGGGACACCGCCAGCCCGGCGACGGCCGACGCCACAAGCCCTCGGATAGCGGTCGAGAAAGCCACGATTCGCAGAGTTCCGCGTGGCGTGCCTTGCGAAACTGCTTGCGCCGCTTCGATGCAGCGTTCCAGCTCCCGGAACACCGCAGGTGCGGCGTCCACGATGACTTGTCCGGCCGGGGTCAGCACCACCTTGCGCCCGGCCGGAGCGAGTACCGTCACGCCCAGCTGTCGTTCGAGTCGCTTGATTTGCTGGGATACCGCCGAGGCCGTGAACCCCAGTTCCTCGGCAGCTTGCACGATAGTTCCGAATGCCGCTACTGCCCGGAGCGCCCTTAGCCCCCCGATGTCAATCATGAACGGAGGCTACATGATACCGGTGAAAAAGTATCGCTTTACCGCTTCTGTGAGTGCGCGGCAAGATCATGCAATGACCGATACGCAGCTGCCCGCTGACGAACTCTTCGGAACCAATCTCGTCGCGATGGTGACTCCAATGCAGCCCGATGGCTCGCTGAGTGAACTCGGTCTGCGCACCTTGGTCGACCATCTACTCGCCACTCGCTGCGACGGCATCGTCGTCGGTGGCACCACCGGCGAATCCCCCACTCTGACCGCCGCCGAGTCGGTCGATCTGGTGCGCGCCGCGGCGCGCCGGGTTGGTGGCCGCGCGCGAGTCATCGCCGGTGTCGGTACCTACGACACCGCAGTCTCCGTGCGCCGAGCTCGCGAGGCCGCCGACGCAGGTGCCGACGCATTGCTTCTGGTCTGCCCCTATTACTCATGTCCGACACAGGCTGGGGTGGTGGCGCACTGCACAGCCGTGGCCGACGCCACCGAGTTGCCGGTGATGCTGTACGACGTGCCCGCGCGCACTGGCATGCCAATGGAGGCGAACACGCTCATAGAGCTGTCCGGACATCCACAGATCCGCGCGGTCAAGGACGCCAAGGGCGACCTGTTCGAAGCGATGTCGCTGCTCTCACACACTTCGCTGGCCTACTACTGCGGTATCGACGAACTCAATCTGCCCTATCTCGCCAGCGGCGCCACCGGCGTGGTGAGTGTGGTCGGCAACATCTGTGCCGACCGCATCGCGGATCTTATTGCCGCAGTCCGCAGTTTCGATCTGGACACAGCCCGAGCCATCCAGACCTCATTGCTACCGCTGACGGACTCCATCATGCACACCTCGCAAGGCGCCATCATGGCCAAGGCCGCACTGGTCGAACTCGGGGTCATCCCGCATGCGAGTGTGCGACTACCGCTGCTGGAATCACAGCCGGAACACTTGCGTCGGCTGGCCGATGCGCTCGCGATGTTGGTTGTACCCGCTTCCTGAACCCGCCCACACAGAGAGTCCTGGCACGACGTGGCTATCACTACATGGATAGATTTCCTGACACGCTGGAACGAAGGACAGGTGACTGCCGAGGAACTCACCGAATGGCAGACGTCGGCACTGCGGACCGTGCTCGGTCATGTCCACGAAAAGTCGCCGTTTTACCGCAGTCGGTTGGACGGCGTGGATCTCGAGATCGAATCCCTCGCGGATCTGCCACGCATCCCTTACACCACCAAGGACGATCTGCGCCAGGCACTGGACGATATGTTGTGCGGGCCGATCAGTGATGCGGCGTACTACTTCGAAACCACCGGTACCACCGGCCGACCGACCCCGTGCCCGCGCGCACCGATCGACTTCAAATGCAATTGGCTTCCGCTGGCGCACGCACTGCAGCGGATCGTCGACAAGCACTTCACCGACTCCGACGAACGCCCCGTACTGGCAGTGGTCGCACCCAACGACGTGCACTCGGCATGCCTGAGTATGTCGTTCGCGGCCGAGTACATAGGCATCACCAAGCTGGACCTGTTCCCGATCTCCCCCACGCTCGGCTTCGCCCGTTTCTTCGAGGTGCTGGTCGAACTGAAGGTCACCATGTTGTACTGCTCGCCCGGTCTGCTCATGGCACTGGCTGAAATGAGCTCCGCCTACGGTGTGGAAGTGCCTGAGGACCTGTTCGTCGAGGTACTGCTCACCACAGGTGAAATATGCTCGGACAGTATGCGGAATCTGCTGGCGCAGAGCTGGCAGGCCGAGGTGTACAACTTCAACTACGGCTCGCAGGAGGCCGGTGCTCCCGCTGCGGTCAGGCCCGACGGCGCTCAGATCATCATCGAACCCAGCTATCTGCTGGAAGTGCTCGATGTGGATACCGAGCAGACCCTCGGCTTCGAAGGTTACGGCGAACTGTGCCTGACCTCGTTGGTGCCGGGTCTCAAGCCGCTCATCCGCTACCGGACCGGCGACCTGTGTCGGATTACCAAGGACGAGCGAGGCCACCGCGCACTGCAGGTACTAGGGCGAGTGAAAGATCGCACTGAGATCGGTGGCCATCAACGTAGTGCCGCTGAGATCGACGACGCCGTTCTGGTCGATCCGGAACTGATCTACGGATACGAGGTCGAAGTGCGGTCCCGAGATGGAGCCGATCACCTGTTGGTGCGGGTGAAGGCAAAGGAAGGGACCAACCACGATGAGATCAAGAAACTGGTCGGCGGCCGGCTGACCGATTCCTTCGGAGTCACCGCCGAAGTCGAAATCCACCCACTGCTGGACCTCAAGAGCACCACTGGCGGCTGGGTGAGCTGGAAAACGGCCCGTATCAAAGATCTCCGGGTGCGGGTGGCCGACGATATCGAGGACCGTTCCGCAGACGATCTCGCACGCGCGGTCGAGAGGATGATCTGACATGACCGATCATATCCTCACCGGTGCAACAGGTTTTGTCGGCAGTCATCTGTTGGCGGATCTACTCGCGGACGACGCCACCGCGAGCGTGCACGCACTGGCCCGCGGCCGGGGCGAGCTGTCGTCCACCGACCGGATTCGCAAGGCGCTGACAGTCGCAGGTTTCGGCGCCGACGGCTCGGGCCGAGTACGTGTGGTGAACGGGGAACTCACCGAGCCGAAATGTGGGGTCGCCCCCGATGCGATCGAGCGCAGCGACGAGCCATTGGTCTTCTGGCACCTCGCGGCCTCGCTGCAATGGCGAAAAGGGAGGCGGAATCAGGTGTTCGCGACCAATGTCGCGGGCACCGGCCAAGCGCTGGAGCTGGCGAAGGCGGTCGGCGCGGATCTGTTTGTGTACATGTCCACCGCGTACACTTGCGGCACCCTATACGGTGACATCGCCGAGGAGCTGCACCACCCGTCCACATTCAGCAATGTGTACGAAGAAAGCAAGTGCACGGCAGAGCACGCGGTAGCCGGTTTCGAGGGACTGCGGACTCTGATCGTGCGCCCTTCGGTCATCGTGGGCACCTCGACCGACTATCGGCCCAGCGGCAGCTACACCGGACTCTACGGCTACCTGTCGGAACTGCGGAAGTTCAAGGAGATGCTGGGCGATTCCGATGAGTCGGTGCGATTCACCGCCGACCGGAACTGTCGTATCTCGTTCATCCCGGTGGATCACGTGGTTCAGGATGCCCGCGCCATCGTGAACACCGAGCTGACACAACCCGGTCAGAGTATTTACCACGTGAGTGGGAGCTCGGAATCCGCAGTCGGCGACTTCACCGACTACATGCTGAAGCTGCTCGGGCTGGAAGACCGGATCTACATAGTCAATGAGTATTTCGACGATCCATCCACTCTGGAAAGGTTCTTCGCCAAACGCATCGAATTCTTCTCCGACTACCTGCGCAAAGAAAAACGCTTCCGGCGCAGCGTGGGACCGGAGCGGGCCGTTTTCATCGACGAGCTCACCAAATTCATCGACGCCGAGAGCACGCTCTGAACCGTGAACGTCGCAGAACATCTCGTTTTCACTCTCGTCCGCGAAGGTATCGATGTCGTTTTCACGGTGCCAGGCGAACAACACGATCCGATCTTCTCGGCCTTGGCCGAGAATGGGATTCGCGTGGTACAGACCCGGCACGAGCAGGCAGCGGCATTCATGGCATACGGTTACGCCCGCTCCAGCGGCCGGGTCGGAGTGTACCTGGTCATTTCAGGTCCTGGAGTTCTCAATTCCTCTGCGGGACTAGCTACTTCGTACGCGGGCAACGTGCGGGTGCTGTGTTTGGCAGCCCAGATCGCCACCCCTTTCCTGGGTCGTGGTCTGGGTGTGCCGCATGAAATTCCCGATCAACTGAGTGTGCTCGCAAACCTTACCGGTTGGGCTGCTCGTATCGAACGGCCGGACATGGTCAACACAGTGTTGGACGAGGCGTTCCACCGGCTGCGACACGGCAGGCCGCGACCGGTGGCCGTCGAGATTCCGACCGATGTCATGAGCGCGGAGATCACCGCACCCATGACATGGGTACCGCCGGTGGACGCCCGCACGGTCGATCCGAGCGCGATCGAGGCGGCAAGCGTCGCGCTTGCCGCTTCCCGGTCGCCGATGATCTATGTCGGCAGCGGCGCGGTCGCGGCGAATGCCGAGATCGCCGCACTGGCCGAGCACTCCCGGATTCCATTGACCACCGAGATAGGTGGCCGAGGAATCCTCAGCGACGAACACGAACTCGCGGTAATGATGCCTGCCGCACATCGGCTTTGGGCGCGGGTCGATCTGGTGCTCGCCATCGGTACCCGGCTGCGACGACCGCTGGCCGAATGGGGTACGGACGGCCTGGACATCATACGGATCGACCTCGACGAAGAGGAAATCCACCGCGCTTCCACGCCGACGGTGGCGGTGGTCGGCGATGCAGGTCAGGTGGTACGGGCCTTGCGGGAGAAGACCGCACAGGTACCCGACCGCTCCGAATGGCTTGCGACAGTGACGCAGGTCAAACGCGAGATGGCCGCTGAAGTGGGCCGACTCGAACCACAGGTCGGCTTCATCCGGGCAATGCGCGATGCACTGCCTGCCGAGGGGTTCTTCATCGACGAACTGACTCAAGTGGGATATACCGCGCGCGTGGCATTTCCGGTACTAAGGCCCTCGACCTACGTGTCCTCCACCTATTTCGGCGCTCTCGGATTCGGCTTCGCCACTGCGCTGGGCGTAAAGGTGGCGCATCCCACCGCCCCGGTGCTGTCCATATCGGGTGACGGCGGATTCCTCTACACCGCAATGGAACTAGCGACTGCGGTGCAGCAGGGCATCGGCATCGCCGCTGTGGTGTTCAACGACAATTCCTACACCAATGTCGAACGTTCCCAACGGAATCGTATGTCTATACCGATCGGCACCGACCTGCACAATCCTGACTTCCTCGGCTTCGCCGAATCGTTCGGAGCCGTCGGCGTGCGCGTTACGGAACCGGATGCCTTGCGAATCGAGATCGAGAAGGCGTTCACCCGCATCACGACCCCGACCGTGATCGAGGTGCCGACCGGCGAAATGCCCAACCCCTGGCCGTTGATCCGCATGCCGCGAGTCCGGTGACCGCACCGATGCCCAACCCCGAAGGAGCCACCGCCATGCCGTCCGCGTCGAATGCTCTGTCCTTCCGTTCTGCCTTGCTGCATACGCGAACCCAGGAGATCGCCTACATAGCCCGCATCTGCCAGCAGGACCCAGCGACCCTGGACCTGTGTTTCGGCCAGGCCGACCTACCGACACCGCAGTTCGTGGTGGACGCGGCCGCATCCGCCATCGCCGAAGGCAAGACCACCTACGCCTACCGACGCGGAGTCGAGCCGCTACGCCTGGCCATCCAGGACTATCACAGCAAGATCAACGGTGTCGAACTCGACCTGGAACGCATTTCGGCGACGTCCTCGGGCATGAGCTCGATCATGATTTCGCTGCAGTTACTGGTAGAACCCGGCGACAACGTCGTCGTAGTGTCGCCGGTGTGGCCGAATATCGTCATTGCGATCGAGGCCATGGGCGCGACAGTACGGTTCGTCAATCTGGATCTGGTCGACGGGGCCTGGACGCTCGACCTGGCCAAGGTGGAGGCCCGATGCGACGAGCGCACCCGCGCGATCTTCGTGACTTCGCCGAGCAACCCTACCGGCTGGGTCATGCCTGCCGAGCAACAGTACGAGATTGTCGAGCTGGCCCGCCGGGTCGGCACCTGGATCGTCGCCGACGAGGTCTACAGCCGGATCGTGTACGACGGCTCGACCGCGACCCCGTCATTTCTGCAAGTCGCGGATGACGACGCTCCGGTGCTCGTGGTGCAGAGCTTCTCCAAGTCCTGGTCCATGACCGGCTGGCGGCTGGGCTGGCTGGTCCACCCGACCAAGGTGGCCATCCAGGTCGGCAATCTCAGCGCCATCAACAGCACTGGCTCGGCGACCTTCGTGCAACACGCCGGTGTAACGGCCATCAAGGAGGGCGAGCACTTCGTCGCCCTGATGCAGGAGCACTCCGCCCGCGGGCGGCGCATGGTCGCCGAGGCGTTCGCCGGACACCCCCGGATCATGGCTCCGACGGTGCAGGCATCTTTTTTCGCCTACTTCCGCATCGACGGCGTGGACAACTCGCTGACCTTCTCCGAGGATCTGGTACGCCGCGCCAAAGTCGGTATCGCGCCCGGTTCGGCCTTCGGGCCCGGTAATGACGGCTTCTTCCGGGTCTGTTTCGCACAAGACCCTGCGCGCCTGGAAGTCGCTCTCGATCGCCTCATCACCGCACTCTGACGAGCCGACCCCCACCGTTCTTCGATCAGCACAGGAGGTTCTCGTGACCAGGATTCCGCGCGGCGGGGCGACCGACAAACCGCTGCCGTCCGGCCTCGGCCCGTCCACGCTCGGCGTGCGCGGTGGGCTGATGCGATCCGGATTCGAAGAGAACGCCGAAGCGTTATACCTGACCTCGAGCTTCGTATTCGCCGATGCTGCCTCCGCGGAGGCAGCCCTGGCCGGAGATCTGGACCATTACGTCTACTCGCGATTCCGCAATCCGACAGTGTCGATGTTCGAAGAGCGGATCCGGCTACTCGAAGACGCCGAGGCGTGCTTCGCCACTTCGAGTGGCATGAGCGCGGTGTTCACCGCACTGGGCGCACTGGTCGGCGCCGGGGACCGGCTGGTGGCCTCGCGCGGGCTGTTCGGCTCGTGCTTTGTGGTGTGCGACGAGATACTGCCCCGCTGGGGCGTGGAGACGATCTTTGTCGACGGTGAGGACCTCGATCAGTGGGAATCAGCCCTGAGTGAACCGACCACGGCCGTATTCTTCGAAACGCCGGGCAATCCGATGCAGTCGCTGGTGGACGTACCCCGGGTGTCGGAGCTGGCGCACGCTGCAGGCGCCACAGTCGTACTGGATAACGTGCTGGCTTCGCCGGTCCTGCAACGCAGTCTCGATCTGGGTGCGGACGTGGTGGTGTACTCCGGCACCAAACATATGGACGGACAGGGCCGGGTACTCGGCGGCGTGATCCTCGGCACCGAGGAGTACATCGAGGGCCCGGTG
Source organism: Nocardia sp. TBRC8007 (assembly GCF_056629435.1). Lineage (NCBI taxonomy): Bacteria > Bacillati > Actinomycetota > Actinomycetes > Mycobacteriales > Nocardiaceae > Nocardia > Nocardia sp. TBRC8007. Next base: position 48,250 of record NZ_JBWSOR010000026.1, read on the forward strand.
CAGAAGCTGATGCGTAACACCGGCCCGGCACTGAGTCCGTTCAATGCCTGGGTGATGCTGAAGGGGCTGGAGACCATGCCACTGCGAGTACGCCATTGCAGTGCCTCTGCGCTGCGGGTCGCCGAATTCCTGGAACAGCATCCGGCGGTGAGCTGGGTGCGTTACCCGTATCTACCGTCGCATCCGCAATATGAATTGGCTACCCGGCAGATGAGCGCGGGTGGCACCGTCGTTACTTTCGAACTCGATGTCCCCGACCAGGAAGTCGCGAAGAAGCGCGCATTCGCGCTGTTGGACGCACTGCGGGTGATCGACATCTCGAACAACCTCGGTGACACCAAGTCGCTGGTCACGCACCCTGCTACCACCACCCATCGCTCGATGGGGCCACAAGGGCGAGCTGCGGCAGGCATCACCGACGGCGTGGTGAGAATCTCGATCGGTCTGGAAGACGTCGAAGATCTCATTGCCGACCTGGACCAGGCAATCAGTTGTAGCACTTGACCATTAGAGTGCTCGATTTTCAGACACGAAAAGGAGTCGAACACGTGTCGTCTGTGACCGAAGCACCGCAGGATTCCCTCGCGACAATTACCGAGGAGGAGATCTTCGCTGGTCATCTCGGTGGCAAGCTGATCGTCGAACTGTCCATGCGAGTGGAATCGCAGCGGGATCTGTCTATGGCCTACTCCCCTGGCGTCGCGCAGGTCAGTCGCGCGATCGCCGAGGACGAGGGTATTGCGAAGACACACACCTGGGCTGACCGGCTCGTGGTGGTGGTCAGCGACGGCACCTCGGTGCTGGGTCTGGGCGACATCGGCGCTCTCGCCTCACTGCCGGTCATGGAAGGTAAGTCCGCGCTTTTCAAGAAGTTCGCGGGGCTCAACTCGATTCCACTGGTGCTGAACAGCACCGACACCGAAGAGATCGTCGCGACACTGGTCCGGCTGCGACCGAGCTTCGGTGCGGTCAACCTGGAAGACATCTCGGCGCCGCGCTGCTTCGAGATCGAGCAGCGGCTGATCGACCAACTCGACTGCCCGGTCATGCACGACGACCAACACGGGACCGCGATCGTGGTACTGGCCGCGCTGCTGGGGGCGGCGAAAATACAGGGCCGCGATATGGAGAGCCTAAAAGTGGTCATCTCCGGTGCGGGTGCGGCCGGTGTGGCGTGTGCCGATATTCTGCTGGCTGTGGGGGTCACCGATGTTGTAATGCTGGATTCCAAGGGCATAGTGAGTACCGACCGTGATGATCTGAATCCGGTCAAAGCGGTCTTGGCAGACCGCACCAATCCGCGCGGGATAACCGGTGGCCCGGTCGAAGCCATGGTTGGCGCGGACGTATTCCTCGGGCTGTCGGCCGGCAGCATCGCCGAAGAACTGGTGGCATCGATGGCGCAGAACTGCATCGTGTTCGCTATGTCCAACCCCGACCCGGAGATCCACCCAGATGTGGCGGCCAAGTACGCCGCGATCGTAGCGACTGGGCGCAGCGATTTCCCGAACCAGATCAACAATGTGTTGGCGTTTCCAGGTGTATTCAAGGGTGCATTGGATGCAGGAGCGCGCCGGATTACCGATAAAATGAAGATCGCCGCCGCGCACGCCATCGCCTCGGTCGTAGCCGACGAACTCGCCATCGACAAGATCGTGCCGAGCCCGCTGGACCCACGTGTGGTTCCTGCAGTAGCCGCGGCGGTCGCAATGACCGCTGCGGCGGAAGGGGTTGTATAAGCAGTACCTTTTCTCCGTTCTGAATACCATTACACTGGTTCTATTTCGACCGTGAACCAGTGAATCCAGAAATCCTTCGACCTGGCCGCATTCCAGCGGCCGGGTTCGTCGGCGTTGTCGTTAAGCGATCCGCCGAAATGGTTCGAGTGGCATGAATTGTATTGCAATACAACAGATCACAAGGTACGCTCGCCAGAAGATTTCAAATACGGTCAGCTGGGTACGAAATGCGTGGGAATAACGCTCCACCGGCATCGGGTGTCGTTGTCCTTGCGAACACGATTCGCATCCGGCCGAAAGTAAGAGGGGGTCGTACGCGCGGTGCAGTGACACAATCGGGTGGATCTGCAAGCTGGGTCCATCATGAGGCGAATCTATTCGACAACTTCGCGCGCCCACCTCGATAGTGTCATGCGGGGTGCAGGTCTTTCGACAGGAATTCATCCTGCGCGCCATTCTGATTGTGTCGACCATTGACTACTTCCGAATAATTCGCGGACACCGACAATCGGTGCCGCTTTCAAACAGAACCGCCAACGATAGGAGGGACCAATGGTCGTTCAGCTCAGAGAACTCCATCCACTCTTCGTCGCTGAAGTGACTGGGACGGACCTGACCTCGCCGGTTCCGGACGACACCTTCGCTGAAATTCACGCGGCCTTCGACCGATACGCTGTGCTGGTCTTTCCGGACCAGCCGGTGACCGACAAACAGCAACTAGCCTTCAGCGAGAGGTTCGGGCCGCTGGAGTCCGCGCCGAATTACGCCGGCGAAGCACTGCGGCTGAGCAATCAGTTCACCGATATCTCCAACCTTGATCACACGGGCGAACTACTCGACCCCAACGACCGGCTCAACAGGTACAATCTGGGAAATCAGCTGTGGCACACGGACTCATCATTCAAAGCACGGCGAGCCAAGTGCTCACTGTTGTCGGCCAGGGAAGTCACACCGACTGGTGGTGAAACCCAGTACGCGGATATGCGCTCGGCCTACGATGCGCTACCAGTCGAGCGTAAGGAACAGATCGCCGATCTGGTAGCGTTGCACAGCATCGCCTACTCGCGCAGCCGAATCGGCTTCAAGGGATTCAATGACGATATCCCCGGCTCATTGCCTCCAGTACCACAACGGATGGTCGACTACTATCCCGATTCCGGGCGGACGAGCCTTTATATCGCCTCGCACGCCTCGCATATTGCCGGCATGCCGGTCGAGCAAGGCCGGGCGATACTGGAGGAATTGATCGAATTCGCTACGCAGGAACAGTTCGTCTACACCCAGAACTGGGCCGTCGGCGACCTGGTGTTGTGGGACAACCGTTGCACCATGCATCGTGGCCGACCTTACGACATGTCCCAACGTCGAGTCCTGCACCGCGCGACCGTATCCGATGTGGTCACCGCGTTCCAGGAGCGAGCGACCGATGCCCAGCAGACCATCGTCGCGAGTGAGAATCTACTAGCGCAGCAGATTGGTATGCCGTGATGGCCGATAGCGCACGCCTGATCATTGTCGGCTGCGGTCACATGGGTTTCGCGATCGTACGAGGTCTGCTAGGTGCCGCGCCCGAGTGGGACATCGTAGTGGTCGAGACAAGTGCTGAACGCCGGACGTTCCTGCGCACGCACGAAGGAATGACAATCTCTGAAGAATTGTCCATCACCCCAGGAGATTTCGTAGTACTGGCCGTGCCACCGCAGGTTTTCGGTGAGTTCGCCCGCACCCAGCGGGACAAATTCATATCCGACACCCCGGTGCTGTCAGTGATGGCAGGACTGACTGCCCATTCCATCGCCGAGGCACTGGGCACTACCCAGGTCGTACGCGCGATTCCGAATACGCCGTCGGAGGTGTTCGCGGGCATGGCTGTGTATTACGCGGGTATGGACGTCGCCGAGCAGACGATTGCCCGTGCCGACGAGCTGCTGAAGACGATCGGTAAGGCCCTGCGCGTCGATAGGGAGGAACTGGTCGACGACGCCACCGCACTGTGCGGCGGCGGACCGGCATTCGTCAGCTATATCGCCGACGCATTCTGCCGGTTCGCCGTCTCCCGTGGATTCACCGAGACGGCCGGGCGGGAAATGACCGTGCAGGTCTTCGGTGGCACTGCCGCTCTGATAGGCGACAGTGACAAACCACCCATGCGGCTGTGCCAGGAAGTGATGACCCCGAACGGCACCACCGAGCGCGGTATCGCCGCCTTCGATGCCGCAGATCTGACGAACTCCGTGCTCACCGCGCTCGACGCGTCGGCACAGCGATCGCGAGAACTCGCCTCGGACATGAGCGCCACCGCGAGGCATGGAGCGAACCATGACCGATGAGGCGCACTGTACCGATGAGTACTACGAAGTCGCGTTCGACGGTGGGCACCGATTCCGTCTACTCGACCGACCGGACACTTTCCGTCTGAGCCAAGCCGGACTGGCGATCGGGAATCACCTGGTCCACAATCTGAACGAACAAGAGCTGGCCGGGCGTATTCTGGATGTGGGTACCGGCAGCGGCGTGATCGCCATGTTACTGCGTGCCATGGGCGCAGACTCCCTAGTCGCCACCGATATCTGGGCGGCAGCAGTGGAAACGGCCCGACAGAACGAACGCGAGAATTTCGGCGATGCGCTTATCGACTTCGTGCATTGTGATCTGTTTCCAGCCGGGGAATCCGCGGCGGAGAAGCCGTTCGATCTGATCGTCTTCAATCCGCCGGGATGGCGGACGCCACCCGGATTCCTGGAAGAATACAAGCACCATTCGCTCGATCTGAGCGCCATGTTCTACGGCGACAGCGTGGTGCTGCGGTTCTTGCAACTGCTGCCGGAGCAGCTGGCCGACAACGGTCGTGCGATTATCGGGCTCAATTCGCTGATCGGCATCGCCGACATCCTACGGCGTGCGCAGTCGGCCCACTTACCGAAGAACGGCTCGTCGATTCTCACCAGACTATTGGAGCGCTTCGAATTCCCGTTGACGTTCTACACCGACGAATGGTTGGAGGCGCGCAGTTTCCTACTCGCCGCATTCGAGCGGGGGCGGAAAGAATACGCGGCGACCTACATCGACAAGGGTGAGAGCATATACTGGTTCTACGAGATCACCGAGGTCAGCATAACCGCACTGGAGCCGACGTCGCTGTCCGAGCTGCCGCTGCTGGCCGGATCCGCAGCACCACACACCAACCAACGGTAGGAGGTTGTCGTGGACGCGGTATCCCCGGCCATCCGACCGACGTACGACGTGGTTGTGGTCGGACTGGGCATTATGGGGTCATCGGCGCTGTTTCACCTCAGCCGACGAGGTGTGAAGGTGATCGGTGTCGAGGCGCATGGTCCACTCAACGATCTGAGCTCCTCACATGGCCAGTCCCGAATCTTCCGGCGGGCCTACTGGGAAGGTGATCAGTTCGTTCCACTGCTGAATCGGTCATATGCGGGCTGGACGGAGCTCGACGCGGCGAGCTACGACACGGTCGCGCTGAAAACCGGCGGGCTGTTCATCGGCTCATCGGAGTCGAAGCTGGTGCGAGGATCTCGGGCGACAGCCGCCCGGTGCGGGCTCGCGCACGAATACCTTGATGCGAGCGAGGTATCCCGGCGATTTCCAGCGTTCCATCCGGACGAGGACGCGGTCGCAGTGTACGAACCGGATGCGCTGATGCTGTTCGCTGATCGCGCTCGGCTCAGTTATCTGTCGCGGGCCGCCGATGGCCACGCCCATGTGGCGTACGGGCAGACCGTGCGTTCGGTGACCCGACACAACGGCGGAGCACTGCTTGTTCGCGGTGATGATTGGCAGGTCAGTTGCGGCACAGTGATTCTGACGGTCGGTGGCTGGATCGGGGGTTTCCTGCCGCAGGAGATCGCGTCCCTGGTCACGCCGATGCGCATTCCGGTCTACACTTTCGATCTCACGCCACAGTACGAGCGAGACCATCTGCCGGGCCGTATGCCAGTTTTCCTCTACGAGAACGATGCGGGGGCGCTGATGTACGGGCTGCCGGAATGGCGAGCCGTCGACAACAGTATGAAAATCGGCTTCCACAACCGGCAGCTGTCCCCTGTAGATATCGACAGTCACCGGCAGCCGCCGAGTGAAGCGGAACGCCTCGAACTCTGGCGGACGATCCGGCCGCTGCTGCCGGGAGTCCGCAGCACTGGGCTCGGACTCTCGTGTGTGTACACGATGTCACGAGACGAGAGTTTCCTGATCGGTCGATCCAGGGAAGTGGAAGGCGTCGTCTATGCGAGCGTCTGCTCCGGGCACGGTTTCAAATTCGCGCCCGCAATCGGCGAAACGCTGGCGCAACTCGCCATCGACGGATATTCCGCAGTGGACATTTCACCATTCACCCCCGAACGCATAGCAACCAGCCATACGGGCTGACCACCGGGAAGATCTCGACGCATTTCGCCGAGATCTTCGGAGTCACCGCGCCCGGCGCAAAGGGCATTCTCGACCTGACCACCCAGCCCGTTGTATCGGCCGTGTGGTCGTGCAGGGGCTGTTCGGCGCCGGTCCGAGGGGTATTTCGACCGTGCCATACAGTGACCGTGCCATACAGTTCAGCTGTTGGGTTGCCGCTCAAGTCGTGATGCCGAATACACTGGTGGGGCTGGTGGCGACCACGGTGGGAGTGGCGGTACCGGTGATCGGCGCCGACACCACCTGCACGGTAGCTGTATTGGTGATGAACAGGGTGCTGCCTGAGGCGGTGATCCCCACAGGGCTCGACAGACCGGTCACCAGAGGAGTCGGTGTTCCTCCGGTGACCGGAACAGTCACCACCCGATCGGTCGCGAACTCGCAGATGTAGAGGAGGTTACCGATTCGGACGAGACCTGCGGCACCGGTCAAGCCGGCCGTCAGCAGAGTCGGTGTGCCGCCGGTCTGCGGTACCGAATACGCACTGGTGCTGCCATCGGTGAAGAACAACAAGCCGCCGTAGGTGTAGGGCAGTGCGTTGCTGGTGCCGTCCACGGAGGTGACGGTGACCCCGACGGTGCCGGTGCCGGGTGGGGCGATGGCGTTGATCTGGGTGTCGGAAATAATGGTGAAGGTGGTCGCCGTCGCCCCGAACCGCACGGTCAACGGGCCGGTGAACCCGCTGCCGAAGATCTGCACCGTGTTGCCGCCGGATTCGGGACCGGAGATCGGGTTGAGCGTGGTGAGCACGGGTACGGCCAGCAGCGCCGCCGCGACCGGCACGAGCCCTGATTGGATGGGCACCCCGTCGGTGATGCCGAAGATGCCGGTGGGGCTGGTGGCGACCACGGTGGGAGTGGTGGTGCCGGTGATCGGTGCCGACACCACCTGACTGGTACCTGTATTGGTGATGAACAGGGTGCTGCCGGAGACGGTGATCCCCACAGGGATCGACAGTCCGGTCACCAAGGGGGTCGGCGTGCCACCGGTGATCGATACCGTCGACACCCGACCGGCCGCGGCCTCGCAGATGTAGAGGAGGTCACCGGCCCGGACGAGATCATCGGGAATACTCAGGCCACTTGCCAGCAGAGTCGGTGTGCCCCCGGTTTGCGGCACCGAATACACATTTCCGGGGATGTTGTTATCGGTGAAGAACAGCAGGCCTGCGCCTCCGTAGGTGTAGGGCAAGGGGTTGCTGGTGCCGCCCAACAAGGCGGCGACAGTAACCTCGACCGTGCCGGTACCGGGCGGGGCGATGGCGTTGATCTGGGTGTCGGAGACGATGGTGAACGTGGTCGCCGTCGCCCCGAACCGCACTGTCAGCGGCCCGGCACCGGCGAACCCGCCGCCGAAGATCTGTACCGTGTTGCCACCGGATTCGGGACCGGAACTCGGATCGAGCGAGGTGAGCACAGGCGCCATCGTGGGGCCTCCCAACCATGGAAACAGGTTGTTATACAAAGGATGTCATGGTGGTCGCACCACCGCTGTATCCAGTAACCCACCGGCGGTGGTATTTTCGCAACGCATCTTTGGTGGCGGTTCCGCAACAATCCCAGGTCCTGTTGTCCTTCTCGGTCCAGGATCTTCGATCGGCCGGTTTCTGGATACGATAGTGGTTGTCCGGCAGCGGATATCGAGGCCTTGGTGGTGTTTGATCAGATACTCGGCGCCAGGAGTTACTGTGCCGGTGTGAGTCCACGGTCAGAGGTCCGGATGTGGTGTTCGACATGTTAGCGGTGAAGTCGCGTACTCGGCCGTCGTGCTAATCCGTGACGATGCGTTTGAACCCTTCAGCGTAGCGGCAGCCGAGGCGCTCACCGTAGCGCAGCATCCGCTCCACTACCCAGGACACGGACCCGCGCGGATCCGGCAGGTCACGAAACTGGCTGCGATGCGCCAGAATCGCGTCCACTTTTCGATCAGCCGTGTTATCGACGTCGATCAGCAGATCGGTGTGCTCGTAACCGGGCAGCCACACCTCGGCAACCCGATGCGGAGCCAGCCCTTCGGAGAGCAGTTCCGGAAAGGCCCGCGGATTTCTCGCATAGGGATACACTGCGTTCAGTGCGGCCGCGCCGACCGCCAGGTGGTCCGGATGCGAGGCGCCGATCGGAAACAGCAGCGAGCGCAGCGGCTGGTGGGTGAGTACGAGATCCGGCTTCTTTCTGCGGATTTGGCGAGTCAGCGCCAATCTCAGCTCGGGTGAATCGGTGACCGACCCGTCCGGTAAACCGAGGAACGACACGTCGGTGACTCCGAGAATTCTTGCCGCGTCCCGCTGTTCGGCGTACCGGGATGCTACCAGTTCAGCATCTGGCACCTTCGGATCTTCACCTCCCTGTGCCCCGTCGCTCACCACCAGATAAGCCACCTGCGCACCCTCTTCGACCAGTCGTGCGGTAGTGGCACCGAAGGCGAACTCAGCATCATCCGGGTGGGCGGCGATCGCCAGCACTCGGTCGAAGGAACGAGGAAGCGGCTGCGGTGTCGCGGTCGTCATGGGTTGAGAACCTACCGTCCCACCCGATAGCGTTCTATCCCAATGACCATCCGGTCGAGGTGCCCGCCGTTGAGCCGAAATGTCGGGCACTGCGCTCAGGCGCTTTTCGGGCACTGCGCTCAGGCGCTTTTCGAGCCTTCCAGAGATACACGATGGTCGGCGCCTGCTCGGCGGAAAGTGAGCACGCCGTCTTCGAGCTCATGCGAGCGCAGTATCTTGCTGTCGCGGTAGTAGTCGTTGACTGCCTTCCAAGGGCCGTTGGTGCCCTGCCGCGGCAGTACTGCGTCACCACGCTGCACGTAGCCGGAGCTCAGCGAGCCGTCCAGCACAGAATTCCGGCCACGATCGCTGTCGTGGGCTATGGCTTCGACCCGGACGAAACCCTTGGCTTTCATGTGCTCGAGCACACGGCAGAAGTATTCGGCCGAGAGGTCGGCACGCAGCGTCCACGATGCGTTGGTGTAGCCGAGCACTATCATCATGTTCGGCACTCCGTCGAGCATCGCTCCTTTGTAGATCACCCGATCATGGATGGCCACCGGTTCGCCATCCACCTCCAAGCTCATCCCGCCGAGCGTCTGTACATTCAGTCCGGTTGCGCTGATCACTAGATCGGCGGGCAGTTCCTGGCCGGAGGCCAGACGGATACCGGTTTCGGTGAATGTCTCGATGCGGTCGGTGACGACAGATGCCTTACCCCCGCGCAGCGCCTTGAACAGGTCGCCATCGGGCACTGCGCACAGGCGTTGGTCCCACGGGTTGTAGCTCGGGGTGAAGTGACGCATATCGATGTCCGGGCCGATCTGCCTCCGTACAGCACCGAGCAACAGTTTTCTCGCCATCTCCGGCTTGGTCCGGGTGAACAGGAAGAAGGCGCGGTGCAATGCGATATTGCGGGTACGTCCGATCCGGTAGATGATCTTGGTGGGTACCTTGGCCAGCTTCATGCCCGCCGCGAGTACGTCGTCTGAGGGCAACGCGGTGATGTAGGTCGGTGAGCGTTGCAGCATGGTGATATGTGCCGCCGTGTCGGCCATGGCCGGAACCAATGTGATCGCGGTGGCGCCGGAGCCGATCACCACCACGCGCGAGTCGGTGTAGTCGAGGTTCTCGGGCCAGTGCTGCGGATGCACGATCTGCCCGCCGAAATTCTCCTCACCAGGAAATCGGGGACGGTATCCCTTGTCGTAGTCGTAGTAGCCGGTGCAGCCGATCAGAAAGTCACTGGTATAGACCTCCACTTCGCCGGTTCCTTCGTCGAGCGCCTCGACCGTCCAAGTGGAGGTCTCGCTGGACCAGCGTGCCGTGGTCACCTTGCGGCCGAATCTGATGTGCTCGGTGACTCCGTGCTCGTCAGCGGCCTGCTCGATATATTGCCGAATGCGCGACCCGTCGGCGAGCACCTTTGTACCGTGCCAGGGGCGGAAGTTGTAGCCGAGGGTGTACATGTCCGAGTCGGAGCGGACACCGGGGTAGCGGAACAGATCCCAGGTGCCGCCGATAGCGGTTCTGCGCTCCAAGATCATATAGTTACGCTTGGTCCGTCGCTCGGTGAGGTGGCAGGCCATGCCGATTCCCGACAGCCCAGCACCGATGATCATTACGTCGACATGCCGCGTCATTGAGGTACTCGTTTCATCTGGTCGGCCACGCACAGTACCCGGTGCGTATCAAAACAGAGTACGTGTTATGCATAGTAACGTCTAGTGTCAGATGGTCATAAGAGCACTTCCGCATGATCGGCATTCACCACACCGACAACTCACAGACGATAAGCCCATCACGACGATCCTCGTCATGGTGGGCTTATCGATAGACATGATCAAGCCGTCGCCACGGCAAGCCCACGAAGAACGCTGGTATACGCCTGCGGCGCAACGGCGACGATCGGCACTACGCGCGGAATGCGGCGTAAACCCGGCGTAGCTGGCGTTTATAGATCTTGCCCGAGTCATCGCGGGGAAGTTCGTCGACCACGCGAAGCTCAGTGGGAAGCTTATAGTCGGCGAGTTGCCCACACAGAACTGCACGGACAGTATCCGCGGTGAGTTCCGCACCGGGACGGGCGACAACAAACGCGGCGACGGTTTCACCCAGATCACCGCTGTCCGGCAGTCCGAGCACTGCCACGTCCTCCACCCCATCCACGGTCATGATGGCGTTTTCGATCTCCGCAGGATAGATATTCACCCCACCACGGTTGATCACCTCGCTACTACGGCCGGTCAGGTAGAGGTATCCGTCGACATCGACGCGACCGAGGTCACCGACCCACAGCATGTCCTCGACCGGGCTGTTCGGCATGCCTTGGCCGAGGTAGGTGAACTTCGGCCAATAATCGGCACCTCGAACGTACACTCGGCCGATCTCGCCCACTGGGAGAGGTCGGCCGTTCTTGTCAGCGATCAGCGCAGCGGACCCGTCGGCCGCGCGGCCGACGCTGCCGGGGTGCTCTCGCCATTCCATAGCACTGATCCATGTAACGGACC